>NZ_JACJPJ010000099.1:0-277662 GCF_014696015.1 Oculatella sp. FACHB-28
AACTGCCTGGTAAACTTAGTCTGTGGCTTGATCGCCTACTGCCACCAACCCAAGAAGCCCTCCCTGCTCATTGACACTGCTCTGCCTGCGTTTGCTTAAGCCGAATTGACGTTCTATTAGAAAATCAAAACTTTTAAGTTAGGTCCATATTCCTTAGAAAGAATTTAGAATCCTTGCTTATAATCTGTACAGGAATCTTCTTTTTCCTACATAAGTCTCTGGATCAGTTTACAAAAAACCACCCATCGCAATTATTTAATGATGCCTCGGATACTCGTCATCGACGATGACCCTGCAATTTCAGAATTAGTCGCAGTCAACCTGGAAATGGCTGGTTATGATGTCAGTCAAGCATCAGATGGCATTAAAGGTCAGGCCTTAGCGCTACAGCTCCTGCCAGACTTGATCATGCTAGATCTGATGCTGCCTAAAGTAGATGGTTTTACAGTCTGCCAACGTCTCCGTCGTGATGAGCGTACTGCTGACATCCCTGTGTTAATGTTGACCGCGCTGGGACAGACCCGAGATAAAGTTGAAGGGTTTAATGCGGGCGCAGATGACTACTTGACCAAGCCTTTTGAAGTTGAGGAGATGCTGGCACGGGTTAGAGCGCTGCTGCGACGAACCGATCGCATTCCCCAGGCTGCTAAGCATAGTGAGATTCTTAGCTATGGTTCTCTTACCTTAGTGCCTGAAAGACTTGAGGCGATTTGGTTTGACAAAACTGTCAAGCTAACACACCTGGAATTTGAACTGTTACACTGCTTGCTTCAGCGCCACGGACAAACGGTGTCTCCTAGCGAAATTTTGAGGGAAGTTTGGGGCTATGACCCAGATGATGATATTGAAACCATTCGAGTTCATGTTCGACATCTAAGAACAAAATTGGAGCCTGATCCCCGCCATCCCCGCTACATAAAAACGGTTTACGGGGCGGGTTACTGTTTAGAGCTACCTAGTGCAGAGCAAACCAGCGGTGATACAGAATCTTCAAGCGTCCTTTAACTCAATCCTATTTCAGCAATACGGTGTTACGTCTTCACCACATTCGTCAGCTAGGTAGCACAACGCACGGAAGCGCAGACTCACCACCTGCTCATAAACTGGGTTGAGTTTACACATGGGTGGAATATGTAGGAGCTTACGCCCAAACAACACAACATCACGTTCAAAAGGGCACTGGGCGGGGATCAGTTTGCAAATCAGGTGCGCTAGTTTAGAATTCTGAATTTTGATCTGGTCGAGCCACTGCCTCAGTGGTTTGAACAGGTCAATCTTATTGTTGGCGTTTGGCAGTAGTTCTGTAGTAGGAGCGGAGATCTCGGTTGCATGAGTAGAGTGTTGTGACTGACTAGAATCGGCTTCGGGTAGCCAAACCCAACCTGGAAGAAAAATGCTTTGCTCAGGACTGCTTTGAGTAGAAGAGTTTGATTCCTTCATTGTGCCTTCCTTAATTCCAATGGAGAGACGGAATTGGGATTCCTGTGGGTGACGCGATCATCATGCCCAACTCAAACTGATTTTGAGTGAGTGATATCACCCATCTTTTACTGGCTAGAGAAGGGAATCTCAGGAAGCTCACGAAGGCTTGATGGAGTGTTGCCTAGTAGGCATAGTGCCAATCACTCCAAATTAGGACAAAAAAGGAGGTGGAGCTTTGCCCCACCTCTTTTATCTAGTATTTGTCCGGTATTAGGTTCGCTATGAAGCGACTTTGGCGGTTTCTCTTTCTCGTTTGGCTGGTCTAGAGGATGCAGTTGGGCTTTGCATCAGAAATACAAGAAGTGGGTTGCTCTGAAGCTCTTTGCGAAGCAGTCGTCGCAGTTCGGTTTCGATCTGTGCCTGAAGTTTTGTCCAGTCTACGTCGATTTCGCCATCGCCAAAGCTGTGAATAAATTCTTTCCAGCGATCGCTCAACAGAGCCTCAATCGTCTGCACGATCGCCTTCTCCAGTCGGGACTTTTCTACAGAAGTAACCACGCCCCGTAGGTGAACTTCCGGTCTCGCAATTAGCTTACCTTCCCAGCCGACAGCCGCCGCTACGGTGACGATCCCATCTTCGGCTAGCTGCTGACGCTCTTTAAGAACACGTTCATGCACCACGCCAGAACGGGAAGCATCTACCAATTCGATGCCAGAGGGAACCTTGCCACCAATGCCAATGCTCTCAGGAGTTAGCTCTACAACGTCGCCGTTGTTGATAATGACCATATTCTCTGCTGGAATGCCCATGCTCTGAGCGGTCTCCGAATGCTTGACCAGCATCCGATGCTCACCGTGAACTGGCAAGAAGAATTTAGGACGGGTGAGCGCAATCATCAGCTTCTGGTCTTCCTGCGCACCATGACCGGAGACGTGAATGCCTTTGTCGCGACCATAGACAACGTTGGCTCCCTGCATCATCAGCTTGTCAATGGTGTTGACTACTGCGATTGTGTTGCCAGGAATTGGGTTAGCAGAGAAGACAACCGTGTCGCCCTTACGGATCTTCACCTGACGGTGCTCCTGATTAGCGATGCGCGTCATCGCAGCCATTGGCTCACCTTGAGAGCCAGTCGTGAGGATTAGCACCTGATCGTCAGGCAGCTTGTTGACCATGTTGAGCGGCACAAACAGGTCATCTTCACACTTGATATAGCCAAGGTTGCGGGCATGAGCAATCACATTCAGCATCGAGCGACCGATAACAGAGACGACCCGCTTATGCTTCTTCGCCAATTCCAAAATCATGTTGACGCGATGCACGGATGAGGCAAAGGTCGTGACCAGCAGCCGTCCCTTTGCTTGATTAAAGACACGATCGAGGTTGGGAAATACCGATCGCTCAGAAGGAGTGCTGCCGGGTATTTCAGAGTTAGTTGAGTCGCTGATGAGGCAAAGGACACCCTTTTCACCATGCTCGGCGAGCCTTTGAAAGTCGAAAAACTCGCCATCAACGGGGGTGTGGTCAATCTTAAAGTCTCCTGTGTGAATGACTACACCGACGGGGGTGTGTAGAGCGACCGTGAAGCTGTCAGCGATCGAGTGAGTGTTGCGAATGTACTCAACAAAGAAGGAATTACCAATTCGCACCATGTCGCGTGGGCGAACTGTTCTTAGCTCGGTGCGATCGCTGACTCCTGCTTCTTCTAACTTGCCTTCTAGCAAAGCCATTGCTAGCCGAGGTCCATAGATCACCGGCACGTCAAACTGCTTGAGGTGAAACGGAATGCCACCAATGTGGTCCTCATGACCGTGGGTGACAATCATGCCCTTAATCTTGTGGCGATTTTCACGCAAATAGGTCATGTCAGGCAGAACAATGTTCACCCCATGCATTCCATCTGTCGGAAATGCCAGCCCTGCATCGAGCAAAACGATTTCATCGTTGATTTCAAATACGCAGGTGTTTTTGCCAATTTCATGTAGGCCGCCCAGAGGAATAATTTTAAGGGCTGTTGAAGATTCGGTTTGACTCATGTAGGTCCTTAAGAACAGGTTTTGAAGAATTTGTATGACGCTGAAATTTGTATAGGAATTAGCGATACTGACGGTGCATTAAGTTGCACAAAACGACTCAGTTGCTAAGGTTCAACAGTGGTGTAGACAAGCCGGATGATGAGCTAGTCTCTGTATCTATGACAATTAAGCGGGGCTATTTAGTTGTCGGAAAACTTGATTAGGCAATTTGACTAGTTCGTCGATCAGCCTGCAATAGAGCCAGCTCATGCATCACCGGCTGAAGCAGCGACTCAATCTCATTCGAATCATCGTCTAACGGTAGACGGGTAGTGCCAACCTGCCAGCCCTGTAGCCTCAGTGCAGCTTTTACAGGAATGGGATTGGTCGTAGCAAAGAGAACCTTAAACAGAGGGAAAAGTTGCAGATGAATTTGAATTGCAGTTTGACTTTGACCGTTTGCGAAGGATTGGATCATCTGCTGGAGTAGGTCGCCCACCAAGTGGCTAGCAACACTGATCACCCCTTGTCCGCCAACTGCCAACATCGGCAAGGTAAGGGAGTCATCGCCACTGTAAATGCTAAATTCTGCGGGTGTCAATCGCCGTACCTGGCTAACCTGGTCGAGATTTCCGCTCGCTTCCTTGACTGCAATGATATTTGGGATTTCAGCCAGACGAGCGACGGTTTCAGGAAGGAGATTTTGTCCAGTCCGACCGGGGATATTGTACAAAATAATTGGCAAATCAGGGGTTGCCTCAGCGATCGCCCGAAAGTGTTGATATAACCCAGCTTGCGGTGGCTTGTTGTAGTAAGGAACAACTTGCAATGACCCATCCAGACCTAGCTTATCTGCTTTTTGGGTAGCTGCGATCGCTTCTTGAGTAGAATTTGAACCCGTCCCTGCTATTATCTTAGCTTTTCCTGCGGTTGCTTGTTGAACAACCTTAAACAACTCATACTCTTCGTCCCAGCTTAGCGTAGGTGACTCGCCCGTGGTGCCACATATCACTAAACTATCTGTGCCGTGGTTTACCAGATGCGCTGCCAACGCTTCAGCTACAGCATAGTCCACGCTGCCATCTGCCTTAAACGGCGTAATCATCGCCGTCAAAACCCTACCAAAATTGCTCACACTCAGACTCACTCCTCAACTATTGGGGTATTCAGGGCAGGAGATTTACAAGGGAACTCAAGTAGAAACATCTCCAAACCCCAACTCCTATCCCCTAAACCCTACAAATTCGCGCTGCACCGACGGCAGCAGGTTTTGAGCGACTAAAAGTTCGGCAATTTGCACTGCATTGAGCGCTGCTCCTTTGCGGATCTGGTCGCCGCTGAGCCAAAGCTCTAATGCACAGGGATGGGAGATATCTTGCCGGATACGTCCGACCAAAACGTCATCTTTCCCTGATGCTTCTGCTGGCATCGGGAAGTAATTTGCCTGCCAATCTTCTACTAGTTTGACACCTGGTGCTTGGCTCAGAATTTCTCTTGCCTCAGCAACGCTAAAAGGTTGGTCAAATTCTAGATTAATCGCTTCCGAATGGGCTCGCAAAACGGGTACCCGAATGCAGGTAGCAGTCACCCGTAAATCTGGGGCATCGAAGATTTTTCGAGTTTCGTTGACCATCTTCATCTCTTCTTCACAATAGCCCTGCTGGTTAATCGGCGTATTGTGAGGAAACAAGTTGAAAGCGAGAGGATACGGAAAAATTTCGGTAACAGGCTCCTCTCCCCGCAAGATTGCTTGAGCTTGCTGCTTGACCTCCTCCATGGCGCGTGCGCCGGCTCCACTTGCGGACTGGTAGGTCGAGACAACAATTCGCCGCACAGGTTGAACCTGATGTAGCGGGTAGACGGCGACGTTCATCAAAATGGTGCTGCAATTGGGGTTGGCAATAATGCCCTGATGGGAGGCAACTGCTGCTGGGTTGACCTCTGGCACAACCAGGGGTACGTCAGGCTGCATCCGAAAGGCACTAGAGTTGTCGATCATTACTGCTCCAGCGGCGATCGCCTTCTCTGCCCAAGCTTTAGAAATAGAGCCTCCGGCTGAGGCCAAAACTAGATCAACCCCATCAAAAGCGCGATCGCTTACTGCCTCAACCTCTAGCTCTTCTCCCTTAAAGGACAGTTTTTGTCCGGCAGAGCGGGGAGAGGCTAATAGTTTCAGGTGGGCGATCGGAAAGTTGCGGCTTTCCAATAGTTGCAACAGTTCAGTTCCGACCGCTCCAGTTGCCCCCAAAATTGCAACTCGATAAGTTTGTGGCAAGTTAACTTCCTCCAAGTGATGTAGCTGTAATTCCAAGCTTTTAGAAAAGAATCTGCAGTTCAAGCCTGTTCAAGGCGAAATGATGCGAACGGTCTAGATCTCGAAGTGCTTACTGAATTGCAGGTACCTGTACAAATTCTGAGAAAAAGCTTTACTGCTTTGTAGACCGACAGTAAGTAACCCGCAAGATTCTTAAAGATAAAAATTTTTGACAAGGTAGAAGCGATTCAAGCTGAAGAAGGCTTTTGTAAAATTTTATTTCTAAAAATCAACCCTTTGAAAGGGCATCAGAAAGTAAAATATTTTCTGAATCATAGCGGATCGAGCATCAGTCTTAACAAATGTGAATAAATGTAAGTGGATTTCCCTGGTAATTGAAATTTTTTGGCAGAGTACCCTGATGACAGAAGTGAGGATGCTACTAGAGTTAAGGTGTAATGAGTTAATGAGATTTGTCCCTGCGACATTTATGTCTGTTCAGGATCAGCTAACATAGCTAATTGCAGCAGCGCTGAACTGTTTTCAGCATCCTTGCAACTGTGCCATAAGAGGTTCGATGAAAGTTACTCAGGAAAAGCTTCCCGCTAGCCAGGTTGGTCTAGAGATTGAAATTCCCCCCGAAATGTCAAAGCAGGCTTACGAAAAAACCCTGCAAGAGTTCACCCGTGCTGCAAACATTCCTGGGTTCCGTAAAGGTAAAGTGCCGCGCCAGGTCTTAGTTCAACGATTTGGCTCTAGCCGACTCAAAGCCGCTGCAATTGAGGAGTTGATTGAAAATAGCCTCAAGCAGGCAATCGAGCAGGAAAAAATTGAGGCGCTCGGCAATTTCCAACTTCGTTCCTCGTTTGAAGAGTTGGTCAGCCAATTTGAGCCAGGTTCTGCTCTCGTTTTCTCTGCAGTGGTAGATGTACCGCCAGAAGTGACACTTAGCCAGTACAAAGGGCTGCAAGTCAAGGCAGAAGAAGTAACTTATGCCTCAGAGCGGGTTGATGAGGTACTAGAAAATTACCGTAACCAATCTGCAACGCTAGTGCCTGTAGATGGACGGGCAGCGCAAACCGGAGACGTAGCAGTTGTTGATTTCAAAGGGCGGCTGACGGGCGAGGAAGTCGAAGCCGAATCTGCTGAAATTCCGGGTGGCAGTGCTGAAGATTTCCAAATTGAGCTTGTGGAAGGCAAATTCATTGCAGGCTTTGTAGATGGCATCATTGGTATGAGCCTGGAAGAGACAAAGGATGTTTCTGTTACCTTCCCTGACGACTATCCGCAGCAAGATTTGGCGGGTAAAGCAGCGGTGTTTACTATCACCCTGAAGGAACTGAAAGAGAAAGAATTGCCCGAGCTGGATGATGATTTTGCTCAGGATGTAAGCGATTTTGAAACCCTGACTGAGTGGCGAGAATCTCTGGAATCTCGGTTCAAGCAGGAAGCTGAGCAAAAGACCAAGGCAAACAAAGAGCAGGCGTTGCTTGATGAGTTAGTCAAGCACATTGAAGTTGAAATTCCTGAAACTCTGACGAAGCAGGAAGTGGATTACATGATCACTCAGACTGCGATGCAGTTGAGCAATCAGGGATTAGACGTTAAGCGACTGATGACGAAGGAAGTGATTCCGCAGTTACGGGAGCGATCGCGCCCTGATGCGATCGCTCGCATTCAGCGAACGCTTGCTTTGGGAGAAGTCGCCAAGCGCGAGTCTATTAAGGTTGAGGAAGCAGAGGTAGTAGCAAAGGTCGATGAGATCCTGGAGCAATATGCTGACCAGACTCAAGACATTGATATGGATCGGCTTCGGCAGTCGGTCGAAGATGACTTGCTGAGAGAGAAGATTCTGTCCTGGCTAGAAGAGAATGCTACCGTTGAGCTGGTTCCAGAAGGGTCATTAACGCCTCCTGAGACGCTTGAATCAGATGCAGATGCGGATACCCTAGAAGCAGCGCAAACCGCACTAGAATCAGATGCAGAATCATCTGATGAGCAGTCTGAAGAAAGAGCTGTTTCAGGCAGTCCGACAACCGTGGATACAACTGCTGAAGTCGTAACAGACGAGGCAGAAGCGGAAGAAGCCGCAACAAATACTGACTCAGCAGCTGAGGACGAAGGTGCAGCAGGTAAAACAGGCAAGGCTTCTAAAGCAAAATCTAAATAGCCTTTGAATCGCCTCTGCCGATTTTCCAGTCAGTCCCAGGTTAGTTGAGGCATAATGGCGAATATAGGCGACCTGGCGATCGAACCCCTCTAAGTCCGATTTCTGCTCGTTCATTTGCCTAGTGTTGATCACATCACCTACCGCTGCCTTACTTCTATATGCTTGTATCTCAGTTCTCCGATCCTCTTTTAACCAGCACTCGATCACCAGAAATCGATTCTGTGATTCCGATGGTGGTCGAGCAATCTGGTCGAGGTGAACGGGCGTTTGACATCTATTCACGACTGCTGCGAGAGCGCATCGTGTTTCTAGGAACTCAGGTCAATGACGAGGTTGCTGATTCCATCGTGGCGCAACTGCTGTTCCTGGATGCTGAAGATCCCGAGAAAGATATTCAACTCTATATCAACTCTCCGGGTGGTTCTGTAACTGCAGGTATGGCGATTTATGACACGATGCAGCAAGTTCGCCCTGACGTTGTTACGATCTGTTTTGGTCTGGCTGCCAGTATGGGCGCATTTCTCCTGACAGGCGGTGCAGCAGGCAAGCGTCTATCGCTTCCCAGTTCTCGCATTATGATTCACCAACCTCTTGGTGGAGCACAGGGGCAAGCAGTTGACATCGAGATCCAGGCAAGGGAAATCCTTTACCATAAGCGCAAGCTCAATGAGTTGTTGGCTCATCACACGGGTCAACCCTTCGACAAAATTGAGGCTGATACGGAACGCGACTTTTTCATGTCAGCAGCAGAGGCTAAAGACTACGGTCTAATCGATCAAGTTATCTCTCGGCAGAACCTGCCTGCAGCGAGAGAGACTGTTACTGCATTGAAATAAGAGGCGACTATGTCTAAATACGACTCTCATCTCAAATGTTCCTTCTGTGGTAAGTCGCAGGAGCAAGTCCGCAAATTGATTGCTGGTCCAGGAGTCTACATTTGCGATGAGTGCGTAGATCTCTGTAACGAGATTCTGGATGAGGAACTGTTTGACTCCAGTTCAGCGGTTCCTCAACCTACTCCGCGAAGGGAACAGCAGCCCGAAAAGCGGCAGGCCCGTTCAGCTAACATTTCTCTCAATCAAATTCCTAAGCCCAGAGAGATCAAAAAGCATTTAGACGAGCATGTAATTGGTCAGGATGAAGCTAAGAAGGTTTTATCCGTTGCAGTTTACAACCATTACAAACGGCTTAGCTTTGTTCAAACAAAGGGCAGCAGCAAAGCAGATGATTCTGTAGAGCTGCAAAAATCTAACATTTTATTGATTGGTCCGACGGGCTGCGGAAAGACGCTTTTGGCGCAGACGTTGGCAGAAATTCTCGATGTTCCTTTTGCGGTTGCAGATGCTACAACGCTGACCGAAGCTGGATATGTCGGTGAAGATGTAGAAAATATTCTCCTGCGTCTGCTACAGGTCGCTGATCTGGACGTGGAAGAAGCGCAGCGTGGCATTATCTACATTGATGAAATTGATAAGATTGCCCGCAAGAGTGAGAATCCTTCAATTACTCGTGATGTCTCTGGTGAAGGGGTACAGCAGGCGTTGCTGAAGATGCTGGAAGGCACGATCGCCAATGTGCCTCCTCAAGGTGGACGCAAGCATCCTTATCAGGACTGCATTCAGATTGATACGAGTAACATTCTGTTTATCTGTGGCGGTGCCTTTGTTGGATTAGACAAAGCCGTTGAACAGCGGATCGGCAAAAAGTCGATGGGCTTTATTCAGCCGGGTGAAAGCCAGCCCAAAGAGAAACGAGCGGCAGATGTGCTTCAGCATCTTGAACCGGAAGATCTGGTTAAGTTTGGCATGATCCCAGAGTTTATTGGACGAGTCCCCGTCGTAGCGGTAGTTGATCCGCTGGATGAGGAAGCTTTGGCTGCAATCTTGACTGAGCCCCGAAATGCTCTGGTGAAGCAGTATCAAAAGCTGCTGAAGATGGACAATGTGCATCTGGAGTTTAAGATTGAAGCGGTGAAGGCGATCGCCAAAGAAGCCTATCGTCGTAAAACCGGAGCCAGAGCGCTACGCGGCATCGTCGAAGAACTGATGCTGGAAGTGATGTACGAACTGCCCTCTCGCAAGGACGTAACTCGATGTACGATCACTCGCGAGATGGTCGAAAAACGCTCCACCGCTGAGCTGTTGCTGCATCCTTCCTCTCTGCCCAAACCAGAGTCAGCATAGAACCTCATTAGAACGTCATACTGAGCCTCAAACCTGTTTGAATAGAGGATGAGGATCAGTTCAAAATTTCAAAATGTCTTATATCGAGATTCGTGGGGTTGCACACTACTACGAGTGGATTACCAAATCAGAACGGACTGCTGCTTCGACTAAGCCTGTGATGGTTTTTATTCACGGCTGGGCGGGTTCGGGGCGCTATTGGGAAAGTACAGCCCAAAAGTTGGTCGAACAGTTTGACTGCTTACTGTACGACATGCGAGGGTTTGGGCGATCGCGCCTGCCTTCTCCCTCTGTTCCATCAGTGACAGATCTGGGCTATGAGCTAGAAAGTTACGCAGAAGACCTGGCTTTGTTGCTGGATGCTTTGGGGCTTGAGCGAGTTTTTCTCAACGCTCATTCAACGGGTTCATCGGTTGCCGTTTTCTTCCTCAACCTTTATCCAGAGCGGGTTGAGCGAGCCATTCTGACTTGTAGCGGTATCTTTGAGTATGACGAAAAAGCGTTTAACGCTTTCTATAAATTCGGCGGATATGTTGTTAGTTTTCGCCCGTCTTGGCTAGCTAAAATTCCATTTGTGAACCGCCTGTTTATGGCGCGTTTTCTGCATCGCTCTTTGCCTGATGTAGTTAGCCGCGCTTTCTTGGAAGACTTTCTGATGGCAGACTACGAGGCAGCGATCGGGACAGTCTACACGGCGGTGAGCAAAAAGGCGACTGAGGTAATGCCTCAAGAGTTTGCTCGTTTAACCGTACCGACGCTAATTATCTCAGGGCAATATGACCAGATTATTCCAGCAGAAATGGGTAGACAGGCGGCTGCTCTGAGCGACAAGGTAGAGCAGATTGTTATGCCTGAGACTTCCCATTTTCCAATGTTGGAAGACCCAGAAGCTTACCTACGTCACGTGAGAGAGTTTCTGAAACTGCCCAATAGCTCAGCAACGCTAGCTTAGAACATTTCCAGGAAGGAAATTGTTCTCTAGCTTGGGAGGGCGAACAGCCGTTCGCCCCTACCTAGTCTTGCTCACAGCCGATTCCATCCAGGTCGCTGTCAAACCTGTGTGGAGCCGGGAGGCGTACCTCAAAGCGACGATGGGGAATATCGCTACAGTCCAGGTCGGGTGGTGCAGGCGCAATGCAGACACTTGGATAGCTAGAGTCGCAGGATTGCTGAGCCTGAGCAACTGTAAATGTCAGGACTACGATAAGCGTGGCGATCGCCCTCACTCCCACCCAAGTTTGCTTCACTCTAGACCTAGCTCTCGCTTCAGCAGGTTGATGGATTTTGTGCCGATGTAGTTGTCGCAGCAGATTAGCTGAGGTGGTCGGATGATATCCTCTCGGCTTGACTGGACAGCCGCTTTCACCGTCTCAAAGCTTGCCTGGTCACTGATGATGACTTGGGCACTGCGAACCACTGCTTTTAGCTTGTAGGCATCTTCTGCCTGGGCAGTCATGACCAGCAATTCATCGCCTCGTAGACTGTAGAGGATCACCTCTGCTGCCCGTAAAATACCTGAACTGAGACTTACCAGACCGATGCAGCTATCTTTGGGTAAGCCTCTCAGCAGGTGCAGCTCTTTGCCGTAATCGTAAATATCTACCGGAATGACCCGGACTGACTTGGGGGCAGCGATCGCCTCTGCTTCTCCGATGAAATAGCGACTGGTGACGACTGTCCCCGATCGAGCCTGGTCTAGAATCTGACCCAGTTCTTCCAAGGGAACAAGCTGCACTGGAATCTTCAGGGCTTGCTCTAGTTCTCTAACCATCAGTTCCCCTGCGCCGATGTCTTGGCTGGGAGCTGTGACTAGCACTCTGGCGCTACAGCGCAGCCGCCAATCAATTTCTGCCAAAAATAACTCTCTTGCCTGGCTCAAAGAGCAACCTTGAGTCAATAGATCATCCAGGCTTTTTTGCACTAGCTTGTGGGCTTGTGGATGTTGCTCCAAGATGGGAGAACGGGATTTTGCGCCACCTTCGTCTCCTTGTGCCCGCACGTAAATTCCTGAGCCTGCCTGAGCATCGACTACGCCTGATTCTTCAAGCTGGCGATAGACTTTGCTGATTGTGTTGCGGTGTAGCCCGGTTTGCATTGCCAACTGGCGGGTGCTGGGCAAACGATGACCAGGCGGAAACTGCCGTGAGGCGATCGCAAACCGAATCTGGTTGTAGAGTTGGGTTGATGCTGGAATTTCGCTGTCGGGCTGAATGTGAAATTGAACCATCGCAGAGCCTCCGAGGAGCTTGGGAAGTAGAGTGAAACGCCCTACCACTGCAAGCTTGATATCGTAATTCTTACTTAACTTCTTACTATTCTTGTGAGTAAGAAAGGGTTTATTTTAGGAGTGGATTCAAGCTGCAAAAGCTATTTACGGCAAAATGCAGCTGATGGAGAAGGGATTTGTAGACCAGCGTACCTCTGTTGTTGAATAAATACCTCATCCAGTTGAGCCCCCTAAACAGGTGGTTTTGGGTAATGCTCAATTCCTGCTGGTTGGGATGTTCATTTTTGAGGCAGTAGCGCCTGTTTCAAGGAGAGCAGACGTGGAGCCACTTCTATTCTAGATTCCCATGACGCAGGTAGGAGATGCCATGACCAGTGTAGAAATTCGGACTTCTCACACGGAAGTCCAAAGTCAAGGTTTAAAGATTTCAGCACATCAGGCTGAGCCAGTTGGAATGGGTTCGTTTCCGGCGGTGATTGTATTTCAGGAGATTTTTGGGGTAAACAGCCACATTCGCGATGTGACGGAGCGGTTTGCTCGATTAGGATATGTGGCGATCGCCCCCGCTCTCTATCAACGCCTCAAACCCAATTTTGAAACGGGCTACACTGCCGAAGCGATTCAAGTCGGTAGAGGATATAAAGACAAGACTAAAGCGACAGAGTTACTGGCAGACATTCAGGCAACGATCGACTATTTAAAGACGCTGCCTCAAGTTAAGTCGGAGGCGATCGGCTGTATCGGGTTTTGCTTTGGTGGGCATGTGGCTTACCTAGCAGCAACGCTGCCCGATATTAAAGCAACAGCTTCCTTTTATGGGGCAGGGGTGACCACAATGACCCCAGGTGGGGGTGCTCCGACAGTCAGTCGCACTGCTGAAATCAATGGCACCCTTTACGCCTTTTTTGGCATGGAAGATGCCAGCATTCCGGTTGAGCAGGTCGATCAGGTTGAGGTAGAGCTACAGAAGCACGGCATTGCTCATCAGGTGTTTCGCTATCCGGGTGCTGATCATGGTTTCTTTTGCGATCAGCGGGGTAGCTACAATCCTGAAGCCGCTGCTGATGCCTGGGAAAAAGTGCAACAGCTTTTTCAGAAAACATTGCAGCCCTAATTCAAGGGCGAACGGCCGTTGGCCCCTACCAAGCATTAACGGTTGTACAATGGTTCCTTTCTTGAATTGCCTTGGCGATCGCTCGTTGGAGCATCGCAGCCCGAATGAACCCTTGCCGATTAATGGAGGAAGCTCCAGTTTCTCTTAGTCAAAGGAATCTGGAGCTTCTGAATTGGGTTACCAAGCTCCGGGCTGGTAACGAGAGAAATAAGAAGGTAACTGCTCGATTTGGATGAGCAGGATGTCCATCCCACAAGACTCTTGAACCTTACTAGTGGTTACCGTTGTCATTCCCATTTGTCTTACCGTTGCCGTTGCCACTCTTTGCTAGTACTCGATCCATCAATTTATCGGGTACTTCCTGGAGGTGGGCAAACTGCCAGCGGAAAGAACCAACGCCCTGGGTGAGCGATCGCAATTCCACAATCAGATCATGCATTTCAGCTTGGGGCAGGTAAGCAGACACTTCATCCCAACTGCGCCAGTTGAGTTTAGCCTCGTAGCCTAAAATTTGTCCCCGACGGGTGCTGATCAGGCGCAACACGTTGGAGGTGAAGTCGGTAGGAACGGAGATGGCGATCGCCACTACGGGTTCTAGCAAAGCAGGTTCACAGCGACGTAACCCTTCCTGCATGGCAATTCGAGCCGCTTGCTTAAACGCCTGCTCAGAACTGTCTACAGAGTGATAGGAACCATTCGTCAACGTCACTGCTACATCCACCACTGGGAAACCTAGTGGACCGTGCGTCAAATATTCCCGCACTCCCATTTCCACTCCGGGAATGTACTGTCTAGGCACGACTCCACCAACAATCGTTTCATTGAAATTAAACCCTTCACCTCTTTCCAGCGGCTTGATTTCCAAGTAAACATCGCCAAATTGCCCGTGACCGCCCGTTTGGTGCTTATAGCGACCATGCACCGATGCAGCCGATCGCCGAATCGTTTCCTTGTAGGGCACCTGAGGCAGATGGGTTGAGAGCGGCAAGCCATACTTGCGCCGTAGCCGATCGAGCGCCACCAGCAGGTGAATGTCACCTTGTCCCCAGAGAATCACCTCATGCGTATCGCCGTGCTGCTCCCACACCAGAGAGGGATCTTCCTCCACCAGTTTGTTGATCGCACTGCTCAGCTTTACCTCGTCGCTGCGTTTTTCTGGAGTCAGCGCCAGAGCATAGACCGGGTCAATTCGTTCTGCTTTAGGCAAGGCATTGGCTAGTTGTGCGTCAGTACTGAGCGTATCCCCAGTTTTAATGCCTTCCAAACGACCCAGCGCTACGATCGCCCCTGGTGCTGCTGTGGTCAGGCTTTGTTGCTGCTGTCCCATCAACTGATAGATGCCGCCAACTCGTACCCCGTTAAGAACTGCTCCATCACTGATAGTGCCCTGCCAAACTCGGACGAGAGAGAGCTTGCCGCCCTGGGGAGTGCAGTAGGTTTTGAGCACTTGTGCTAATGGATTGGCTCCAGCCATCGTGATGCCCCGTCGTTTAGTGGTTGCTTCGGGGGCAGGGGCTTCACGCAGTAGGGCATCCAGTAGCGGCCTCACGCCAAAATCTTGCTCTGCCATGCCGACAAACACAGGCACAATCAGGTCTGCGCCCAGTTCCATCTTCAGGTCTTGCCAGATTTCTTCCTGAGGTGGGTCAATTTCTTCTAAGAGTTCTTCTAAGAGGTGATCGTCAAAGTTTGCCAGGGTTTCCAGCATTTCAGTACGGGCTGCCCGTTCCTGATCTTTAAGTGCATCGGGTAGCGGCACTGGATCGGCAGGGGCACCGGGATGATATTGGTAAGCCTGTTCGCTCACCAAATCAATGAAGCCTGTAATCTGCTCACCCTGCTTGATTGGATACTGGTGCAGCACCAACGGACGGCTGGAAACTGACTGCAATGCCTGAAGCACTTCGGCAATGTTGGAGTGGGCGCGATCCATCTTGTTGAGGAAAATCAGGTGGGGGATTTCCCAATCGTCTAAAAATTGAAATAGGGGGGAAAGGTTGAGAACGCGATCGCAATCGGGTTCACACACAACGACTGCTGCATCCACACCAATCAAAGCATTGTAAGTTTCTTGAGCAAACTCAACCGAACCTGGACAATCGAGGAACGTAAAACGAATGCCGCCGTACTCAGTACTGGCGGCATTAATTTCTACAGTCATCTGGCGATCGCGGGCTTCAGCAGTGCTATCTCCGACGGTGTTGCCATCAACCACCCTGCCTTTGCGAGAAATTGCTCCCGTTACTGATAGCAAACTCTCTAATAGTGTGGTTTTACCGCTGAGATAGGGACCGACGATCGCCACATTTCGTGAGCCAGAAAATACTCTTTCGTTCATAGGATGCTCACTCCCGTTCTAAATAAAATGGGTACAGAAAGTGAGGCAGGAATTTATTTCACTGCCTATTTGAAACGAAGCAAACCTAACTGCAAATTAAATAGCCTGACAGAAACCTAATCTCAGCAAAATGGTGCTGAAGCGCTGATGCATGAAATAGATCTGTGTTTGGTCTGTAGCTTGATAAATGGAGTTTCTGTCTCCTGCTATACCTTCAGATTAACCCGACCCTAACTTGGCATAATCGCTTAGTTAGGAAAGTTTATCTGAACGGGATCACGATAAACTTCTGTCATAGATCGTTACGTTTAAGGTTTCGATTGCTTTAGAAAATAGGGCGATCGCCAAATAAAAATAGCCAAATGGGGATCGTCACAAACAGCATAATTGTTGTTAGAACAATTATGCTCGCAATCAGATCGCGATCGAGTTCATATTCCTCAGCCAAGATTAAACCGGCAAAGGCTGTTGGCATTCCTGACATCAGCACCAGTGCCAGTCGTGGCTCGGCTGGCAATCCAGCTAGCGTAGCGACTAAACCGACTAAACTCGGAACTACAAACACTTTAAGAACGGCTGGCACCAGTGCTAGCCGTAAACTGTTCCACCCCTGAAGCTGGCTTAGCCGCATCCCCATCAGCAGCAGCGCGGTTGGAATAATTACCCAAATACAGGAATGCAGCCCTGACTCCAGGATGGAAGGTAACTCGACCGCACGAGTCAGATATCCCACTGTGAATGCCCAGAGCGACGGCACGGTTAAGATATCTCGAACCAGGGTGCGCCAACTAATTTGATGCACCGATCGCCCAAAATAGCTTGCCAGAAACACGCCGATTCCATAGGTGCCGACTACATTGTGGGTAATGCTGTAAAACACAATCCAGCCCAAATAATCCTCTGAGACAAAAGCAGGGGCGATCGCCAGTCCCACAAAGCCTGTATTACCAAACATGGATGACAGAATGAAGCTGCCTTGACGCGATCGCGCTTCCCAAAAATTGACGGCGGGTTGTTCAGTAATAGAGGAAGTGGCGATCGCGTGTAGAGATTTTTCTGCGATCGCCTCCTGTACAGGAGCATCCGTTTCACCGCTATTCAAACGCGTGTTAGAGGCAGTTTTTCTGACAATCTGAAGACTAGTCCAGGCTAAAACTAACCCGCAGATTAGAATGGCGATCGTTGCCAGGGGTGCTAAGCCAATCTGATCAGCAAAGTTGGTCTGCCGTGCTAGAGCCAGAATTTCTAGTGGAATACCAACCCAATAAAGGCTGCGTCCCAAAAAACGGGGCAGCGAATCAGGCAAAAAGCGAAATAACAGTAACCCTAGTCCAGTCCAAAACAGCAGCGGAACGTAAGCCTGAAACAGGGTATCTGTCATGCCGTGTAAAAGATACAGAATATCAGCTACAAAGTAGCTTACTCAGAAAAGCCCCGCGAATCAAAGCTGCTCAATACTTTCGATCCGCCATCCTTCTGGCTGGCGTACCAGGTCATAACGTACCCGCACCGTGCTGTCATAGGATTGGCTGAGGTTAACCCGACCGTTCTGATAAAGTTCGCCGACCTCAGACACCTCTGCCACGATCTGAGCTTCGGCTGAACTGGCACTACTCGCTGGAACGGTGTCGGTTGGGCTGGCGCTGCCGACCGCGGATGCATCAGGTGTAGCACTAGATTCTCCTTCGGTTGCGCCTTCGGTTGCGCTTCCGACTCCACTCTGTTCGGCTCCCTCAACCTGTACTGAGACAATCTCATGCTCATATTCCCAATATGAGCTAGTTTGCCGTAGTTCCTCCGCAAAGTATTGCTGTTGAGACAGCGCTTCTCCCGTCAGGATCTGACTGAGTTGATCAATCGCATAGTCTGAGCCACGAGCCTGCGACTTGGTGGATAGCCAAGTCGCAATCACCTGTTGGGCGACTTCCTCAGTCATCGGCGCATTCGGATCATTCGGCGTTTGCGCTTCAGCCGTTACTTCTGGAATGGGTACGGGTGGCTGACTGATCTGGATTTGAAGCTGCTCTCCCTGTAATGAGGGACCTCGGTTGAACAGCAAGCCATAAACTCGGCTAAGCAAAAATCCCAGAATAACAAAACTCAACAGCCCAATCGCGGCGATGAATAGCAGGCGATCGAGTTTGGGACGGCGATTACCTCCTATCCGGCGGGCTGGAGTTAGTTCTGCTTCAGTGGATGAAAGTCCATTTGAAATTAGCCCTCGCTTCCGCTCAGCAGGGTTAGGGGTAGAAGGCGATCGCGAAGCAATACCCGTAAGGGGTCGCCCTCCCTTGCCCCCATTCGCGGTGGCGTTTCCGTTTTTTGCGTCTGGTGAGAGTTGTGAAACCCGCTCTGCTGCTGGCATCGTTGTCCCATTCGTACCTGTCTCCGCGTAGGCTGCTTTAGAGTCGATGGTCGCAGTCGCCGCAGGTGTAGCAGTCGAAATGCTATTCTGCCCTACCGTTTGCCCTACTGTTTGCCCAACAGTGCGTGTCCGAATATCAGAGATACTGCCTGCCTGCCCGACAGGTGTTTGTCTATAGGAAGGTACAGTAGCCGTCTTAACCGATGTCCACTGGTTTGCGGGTTCTGGCTCATTGGGCAATTCCTCCAGGTAAGCCTGCACCTGCTCATCGGCAAAGTAATCCTTTAAGGAGGCTTGCTGTCGTGCCAGGTCACGAAAGTGGGGAAAGACTTCGTTTTGTAGCCAGCGTTCGCCGTACAGACACAGCCCTGGCAGTAAGTCAGGGGACCCTTGAGAATGTTCGCGAATGAAGGCTAGCGACTCATATTCCTGGCTCAGTTCTAGAGCGCGGCTAGCTTCTTCAGTTTGCCCCAGCAGCAGCGCACAGACCGCTTGCTCTAGATGCACATCCTGTCGGGCACCCAGGCGAATGAGCATCAGCTTGGCTCGACGAATCAAAGCGGGCTGACGTTGGGCAAATCCTCTTGCTAGCAATGCGTAGACTGCTAAGTAGGTGGCTACTGCGGAAGGACGACGTGCTTCGGCTTCAAATAGCGTTTGCTGCTCAGTTGCCGTGAGATAACCGCGCAACTGCTGGACAAACCGCAGGAAGTCGTCAATGTTTAGCCCTGACTGGTCGTCACCCGTGCCATCAATGCCGCCTCGATCTTGCAGCATGTCGCGCAGCAGCTTCAGCCCCTGTCGTCGCTCGGTTTCGTGATGCTCTGGCAGGGCTAACAACTCTAAGATGCGATAGGGGCGCAACTTGAATAAGTCAGACTGCATTTCCCCCCGGACGCTGGCAAAAACGCCCTCTCGCAGCAAAAGTTCCTGTCCCGTTTCAAGTGACTCTGCAGCATTTTCGTATTGCCCTTGCTGCCACTGTTCTCGCCCTAGTTCCAGGCAAGCGAAGGCAACCGTCAACACAATGTCAGCTAAAACGATATCGGGCTCGCCAAACCGTCCATTCTTAAGGGGAACGCTGCCGCTGCTAAGGTAAGGACGACCTAGCTTTAGCACCAATTCATATTCGCCTAGCTCAAGCAAGATGAGCAGAGCGCCAACCAGTTCACTGTCTTGAATCTCAATGCTGGGAGTGTAAGGGTCAGCAGTAGGGTCAGTGGCGATCGCTGTTCCCCCGACATTCCCATCAGCCGCATCAACTCTGCCCGCTTCCAAATCGTAGGATTTTGCCAAAAAGCCTGCATCATAATCGCGCCGCTGGTCGGAGTCAGACAAGACGGCATAAGCCTCATCCAAAAGCTGCTTGCGGGCAGCGATCGCCGCCTCTGAATATTCCCGGCGAGGAAGCTGGAGCGCGCGATCGCGGTGAGCCTGCCGCAACTGTTCAGCAGTGGCCTGAATCGGTAAGCCTAGTATTCGGTAATAGTCGAGCGGAATTCGCACAGTCCACTTCCCCAGCAACGAGCAACTCGATCAGATAAAGGTATCGCATCCAAGCCATCAGCAACCACTACATGCCTTTAAAACGGGCATCACGTGCCATCAGGATAGTGTCACTATCATAACTGGCATCGTTTGCAGAAATTTACTCCTCAGCATAGTCAAAAAACGGCTAAATTTAACATAAGTTTTACCCAGTTGGGATGTTAACTTGGATTTTTGGGGCTTGGGGGTTTGGGGTTAGGGAGCAGGGCTAGTTAAAATTGCACATAAATGAGGATTGCATATAAACGAAGATTGCACATCGAGAAAGATAGAGAAATGTCGCGAATAAGGGATGGTCACGCAACTCTTCACCTAATCCTCAGCCTCTAATCCCCATTCTAAAATCAGCCACCCGTCAGGGTATAAAGAATTAATGCGCTATTCCGCGAGGATACTGTAAATCAATGGTTCAAGAACGAACATTACCAGTTATTTCGGCTGCTTCAACCTCTGTAACCCGTGACGAAGGACTGCGGCTCTACGAAGATATGGTTTTAGGGCGCACCTTTGAGGACAAGTGCGCCGAAATGTACTATCGGGGCAAAATGTTTGGGTTTGTCCACTTGTACAACGGGCAGGAAGCAGTCTCGACGGGTGTAATCAAGTCGATGCGCTCAGATGATTACGTCTGCGGCACCTACCGAGAACACGTTCATGCTCTCAGTGCTGGAGTTCCGCCCCGTGAGATCATGGCTGAGCTATTTGGCAAAGTGACGGGTTGTAGTAAAGGTCGAGGCGGGTCAATGCACCTGTTTTCTGCTGAACACAACCTGCTAGGCGGCTACGCTTTTGTGGCTGAGGGAATTCCTGTCGCTACAGGCGCAGCTTTTCAATCTAAATATAGAAAAGAGGCGTTGGGCGATCGCACGGCTGATCAGGTGACAGCTTGCTTTTTTGGCGACGGTGCAGCCAACAACGGTCAATTTTTTGAATGCCTGAATATGGCGGCTTTGTGGAAGTTGCCGATCTTATACGTGGTGGAAAACAACAAGTGGGCGATCGGCATGGCGCACGAACGAGCCACTTCCCAGCCAGAGATCTACAAAAAAGCCAGCGTGTTTGGAATGCACGGGGTGGAAGTAGACGGTATGGATGTTTTGGCGGTGCGGGCTGTCGCTCAAGAGGCGGTTGCTCGTGCCCGTGCTGGCGAAGGGCCGACGCTGATCGAAGCGCTCACCTACCGTTTTCGCGGACACTCCCTGGCAGATCCAGACGAACTGCGCTCTAAAGCCGAGAAAGAGTTTTGGTTTTCGCGCGACCCGATCAAGAAACTTGCTGCACACCTGATCGAGCAAAATTTGGTTAATCAGGACGAGCTAAAGGAAATCGATCGCCGCATTCAAGCAACGATCGAAGAGGCGGTGCAGTTTGGATTGGATAGCCCCGAACCTGACCCCAAAGATCTCTACCGCTACGTCTTTGCAGAAGATGAGTAGGCATTGATGAAGCCACAAAAATTTTGAGACGTGAAAGATTCGTTTTCACGTCTCAAAATTTTTAAAGAACACCCTCGAAGTTTAGAGGAGCCAAAATGCCAGATCCGATCATGTATCAGGAAGACGCGTATGTCGTACTGGAAACCAACCAGCCTGAACAGTTTTTTACGCCAGCAGAGCTACTTGAAAAACTCAAAGGAGTTTTGGCACAGCGGCAGGACGACTTGCCTAGAGACTTACAGCGGTTTGATAGCGTAGACGCGCAGGCTCAATACCTGATGGAAACCTCTTGTGAACTGGATGTCGGCCCAGACGAATTTCTCCAATGGTACGTAGTGCGTCTAGAGAAGTAGACTACGCCTGGGTGGGGGCTCGGCTGTCGCAGCAACGAGCGCTACATCGACCCGTTCCTCCTCTGGCTGGGTTAGCTCAACCCGTAAACCCGGCCCAAAAAAACGCTCCATCTTGTCTTGCTTTTTCTGCCAAGTTTCAAACGAAATCAGCGGCGACTCAAACTCTAGAATCAGCGCATAGGCTCCTGCCATGTCTTCCTCTCGCAAACGTTCGAGAACAGGCCGTTCTTCATCCGTGGGACTGAGTCCTAAATGCTCCAGAGAGCTATCTAGATGCGCTTCCTGCCCATAGCGAAAGCGAGTCACATCTTTGCGAATCTGATTTTGAGTCGAGGTAGCCTGCTGTTCTCGTAATGCCACAACGGACGGTGAGGCAGTGACAAGCGGCACAGGCTTTAGCTCAGCAGCTTTGAGCGCCAGTCCGCCTAACAAAATTGGAATGCCGTAAAAGAAGCCAACTAGATTTAGGGTGGCATTGGCTGAGAAATAGGCCACAAACCCCGTAACAGATAAAATACCGCCCACAATTAAACCCAACGTTCCTAGAGAAACTTGACGCAACATAATTAGTAAGTTCGCAGCCTAAGATAAATTCAGCGGTTGTTTGCCATGCACTTGTTCATCGTCTCTGAATGACGGGATGAATGCAACCCAGCTACAATGACCACTGGATGTGATCTCTTAGGAACCTGATGTGGCGATCGCCCTTTACCAAAGGTTCTTCTTTCAAAGAAGCATCCAACTTATTCCCAGAACAGCATCAGCGGAGAATAGTATCGATGTTAGACCCCCAAACCCTTCGTGAAAGAATCAAGCTAATTGAAAGTAAGCGTGAATCTCTGCTGAGATTGTTAGAACAGCCAGACTTAGGCACGTTGAGAATTGACGTTAATCAGGCACTTGAAGAGATCGACGACCTGATTGACGAATTCAAACGAACTTTTCCTGAAAGTGAGCTTAATTAACGTAATTCAGGTTATTTCAATTCCCCTTAAAGCTTAAAGCCGCATATTTTGGAGGTTAACCCGTTTACGCGAGTTAGGCTCCAAAATATGCAGCTTTGCTAGGAACAGTATCAATTTGAATCAATTAACGAATTAGCGCAGGTATATAGAGAGCAAGCAAAATAACTTCTGCCTTGTAATGCGATCGCGCCTGATGCTTCAAGGATACTACCTTAAAATTTGAAGAAGTTTAGCCTTCAAACCTTATGCTGAAAGATTTAGCAGAGTATGGTGCTTTTCTAATATTTTTGACCCTGCGTTAACGATTAATAGCGCGTTCACCCAGTTGATTAACAACATCAACTAGCTCTTGAATCGGTACTGCCTTCTCACAAAAGGCATCAATTTTAGCAGTTTGAATCATCACCTCCACCTGTGGATCTTTCACTGATGAATAAGCAAGGATCTGGACATTGGGATACAGACTTTTAATGTGGTTAGAGGCACTTAGACCATCCATAATCGGCATTTGGAGATCGAGAATTACCACATTGGGTCGATGCTGTTGTACCATCTCGATCGCCTCCTGACCATTGCTAGCCAGACCGACTAACTCAATATGAGGCTGTCTTTGTAGCGCCAGCTTTAGGCTAAAACGCACAAGTTCATGGTCATCAGCAACAAGAACACGAAGCTTAGAATGTTTGTAGGGCAGCATCACGATAGAATGAATGGACTCGAAGGACGTTAAACTACCTCGGCTGGAGCTTATAACTTAACTATTAGTTTAAGCAGAATAAAGCTCTAACTCCCTCTACCGTTCGAGCGAACCAAGCTAGGTAGGCTTCATCCTTTCACGGTATTGAGTCCTGGCTGAAACGCGAGATAATTTGCGAAAAAAAGCCTGCTTCTAGAGAAAAAGCAAGAATATAGGCTGTTAATCGCTCTAAAGTTACTTACGACTTGCCCGAATTATATGCCTGCCAAATCGTTCTTGACTACTCTTTGGTGGAACTCTTTATCAAAAAATCTAAGATTTATAAGTTCATAAGAGCTGAAATTTAAGTCAGCCTATTCTTGGCTTATGCGAGTCTAAAACCCTAGGTCTAAAACCCTAACGGACGGATTATAAAGACAAGTCTTGGAAATTCCGTGAAAGAATAGAGAAGCCGCAGTTTAAAAGACGCAACCAACAGGCAAAATTCAATCTGACCATTTAATGATTTATGACTAAGACGCATACTGTCGAGATTTACCACCAAGGCGCAACTAAAACCCTGACAGTGCCCGAAAATCAAACAATCTTGGAAGCTGCTCAGGCTTCAGGGCTAGATTTGCCCTATTCTTGCAGTGCAGGAGTCTGTACGACCTGCGCGGCTCAAATTTTGGAAGGAACGGTAGACCAAAGCGACGGCATGGGGATCAGTCCTGAGATCCGAGAGCAGGGCTATGCGCTGCTGTGTGTAGCTTATCCTCGTTCTGATCTAAAAATTGAGACCGAAAAAGAAGAGGTCGTCTATCACCTCCAGTTTGGACAGTTTCAACAGCGCAAGTAGCTGCTATAAGTTGCTATCACCAGTCGTAGACCAACTGTTTGATCGCTACTCGATGGCACACGGATGGTAAACGACATTTGACAGTGAGTAACCGTTCGACAATAATTGGCTCGGCTGACTCACTCATCTTTCAATTCAGTTCATTCAGTTGATCTAGCTATATGACGACTCATTTTATTGACGCCGAGGTTGCGATTCAAGAATCGCCTGTTGAAATGCATCGAGCTATTGAGGCTGAGCTGCAAAAGCGGGGAGAGCCGCTGCGTTGGGCTGTGACGGCTGTAGATGTAGCAACCCAAAAGGTACGGGTTGAAGCAGTTGTCACGACAGAGGATGTAACTCTAGCGCAACAGGGCTGATTGTTTGAGCCAGCGTTTGTATACGACTGTTTTAATTGTTCCGACAGGGATCGGGGCATCTGTTGGGGGATACGCAGGGGATGCACTGCCCGTGGCTCGGGCGATCGCCCAGGTCAGCGATCGCCTGATCACTCACCCTAACGTCCTCAATGGCGCACAGCTTTACTGGCCCTTACCCAACGCTTTCTATGTAGAGGGGTATGGGCTAGATCAGTTTGCAGCAGGCAACTGGGGATTGCGACCCGTCCATCAAAACCGAGTAGGGTTGGTTTTGGATCAGGAAATTGAACCAGAATTGCGGCTAAGGCACCTCCAGGTTGCGGATGCCGCTAGAGCCACACTGGGTCTATCTCTGACTGATTATGTTGTGACTGATATGCCATTGGGGGTTGAGCTACGTCAGGCTGCCTCTGGTGCAACTTGGGGCACGATTCAGCGTCCAGATAGCCTGCTGCGGGCGACCGAGAAGTTGATCAAACAGGCAGGTGCAGAGGCGATCGCCGTCGTTGCTCGGTTTCCCGATGACACAGGAAGTGAAGCCCTGCAAGCCTATCGTCACGGTCAGGGCGTTGATCCCCTGGCAGGTGCAGAGGCAGTGATTAGTCATCTGGTAGTACGAACCTTTCAAATCCCTTGTGCCCATGCTCCGGCCCTTTCTCCTCTGCCGCTTGACCCAAAGCTATCTCCGCGCTCAGCCGCCGAGGAGTTGGGTTACACCTTCCTACCTTGCGTTTTAGTGGGTCTGAGTCGTGCCCCACAGTTTGTGAAATCTTCAGCCCAATCGTTAGCTCAACCCGATCACCTGTGGGCAGATCAGGTGGATGCACTGATTGTTCCGTCGAGTGCCTGTGGTGGCAGCGCTGTTCTCAGTCTGAGTCACACTGCCCAGATCATTGCAGTTCACGATAACAAAACTCGAATGCAGTCTTATCCAGACGCTTTAGGAATTTCAGCCCTTCAGGTCAATTCTTATCTGGAAGCATTAGGTGTACTGGTGTCCCATCGAGCTGGCATCAGCCCCGCTGCCTTACAACCTCAAATGGGCTCAATAGAGCTGCTTTGAAAAGTAGGTCTATTACCCGTAACAGATCGAAAAATTGCTAAGAAGAAAACTTTCTGAATCCTGGTTTTGAGTCCCAACTGGCTGATCTTGCGCTATCTTGCGAGTACTGCGAGTAAAGTCATTGGGTTGAGCGATTTTGCTTCAAATAGATTTCGTTTGAAATAGATTTGAAATAGAAAAGACGTTCTTCGCAAACTCTATCTTTGTAAGCACTCAACTTTCTTAATTTTTCTATCTATTGTGACTGAGCAGCTTCCTCAAGAGCCAACTGTAGAGTCTCTAACCCGTGTGCAAATCCTGGTAGCAATGGCGGTGACAGCTATCATTTTGTTGCTTGTCGCCCGACTGTGGCTACTATTTGACTCTGTTTCCCTGTTAGCGGTAAATCTATCTGTCAATGCCTTACTGATAGGATTGGGGATAGGATTGGGGATCACGACCGCTAGTGCGATTGTTTATCGCCTCTGGTCTAGCTATCAAAAGAGTGCCGATTATTATCTAGAATTGGTGCTTAAACCATTAATTTGGTTTGATTTGATCTGGCTGGGGTTGCTGCCCGGTTTAAGCGAGGAATTGCTGTTTCGTGGAGTGATGTTGCCTGCGATCGGGCTAAATTCTTTTGGGGTTTTTGTTTCTAGCATTTGTTTTGGAGTGCTTCACTACAGCGGTTCACAGCAGTGGGCTTACGTCATTTGGGCGGCAGTTATTGGGGGCGTACTGGGAATCAGCGCTCTAGAAACAGGAAACTTGCTGGTTCCCATTGTGGCTCATATCACTACGAATTTGATTTCAAGCTGTATGTGGAAAGTGAAACACTAGGGCTGAGTATTAAGGTTGAGTATTTGGTTCTACCTGCTGCACACAACCGTCTCGGATTGCATCTTTCAAGATAGCTAGAAGTGTGCGATCGCGCCTTGCCAAATTGGCTGTGCCACTTACTTGCTGAATGTAAGCATGGGTAGCAGGAGACAGTTTTCCGGTTGCTAGGGCATTGCGTACACAAAATTCAAGATTGGCATCTAGGTCGTTCCGCAAAGCGCTGCTGACAAAGTTTGCAAACATTTTTGTTCGGGTAGAGGTAAATGAAGATTCAGGATTTCACCCATAAATTCCTGAATTCTTGCCCTTCACTTTCCCATCCGGATAGTTTGCATAAATGTAATGAATTTTAGCGATCGCCATCAACCTATAAAAAAGTCCGAGTCCGCCATGAAAGGACATGACAGACTCGGACCTGATCAAATTGTATTTGCTACGCGAGTGTATTTACTACGCGAGCCTATGCTGATACTGCTGCGGGTTCGGAAACTGCAACTGGGTAAACGCTTACCTTCTTGCGGTTCTTACCCCGACGCTCAAATGTGACGACTCCATCAATCAAAGCAAACAGCGTGTCGTCGTTGCCTCGACCTACGTTTGAACCCGGATGAACTTTAGTGCCCCGTTGGCGCACTAAGATGTTTCCTGCTCTGACAACCTGTCCGCCATAGCGCTTGACCCCCAGGCGTTGAGCATTAGAGTCACGACCGTTACGGGTACTACCTGTTCCTTTCTTATGAGCCATAATCGTTCCTGCGATCGCTATCTACACGTATTTATCTAACTTAAGCTTAACTGGCGAACCAGTTTCCCGTGAAGCAAATCAGAGACTAAAGGGCGATCAGGATTCTGAATCCTGTGCCTCTTCCTCTGCTGCATCTGCTTCAACTTCAGCGCTCTTAGAAGCAGTCTCTTTAGAAGAAGTTGCCTTTGGACTGTCACCTGCGATGACAGAACCATTCAAGCTGATGGAGTGAATCATCAAGCGGGTTAGTTCTTGACGATGTCCTTGCTTTTTGCGGGTTTTCTTCTTGGGACGCATCTTGTAAACGATGATTTTGCGATCCCGAAGATGACGTAGCACAGTTGCTTCTACTGTGGCACCCTCAACTAGAGGCTGACCCACCGAAGCATCTCCGTCCTGATCAATAAACAGAACTTGCTCAATCGTGACCTGCTCGTCTTCGTCAACTGCAAGCCGTTCGACATCGTAAAAGCGACCCGGCTCAACCCGTAACTGTTTGCCGCCCGTCTCGATAATTGCGTAAGCCATAAAATTCGTCCTAATGGATGCCGTACAGGTAACTGGCTTATATCTCTCAGCTAAACACCAGTTTTAAAGCTTTGAAGAACCTGATCCGAGCAAGTAAACAACCAGTTAACCATAATGCCTAATTTAAAGGGATAGTGTCAAGCAAAGTTGGATGCATGTTGAATTGGGTCAAATTCCTTAGACTCGGAAAAGATACCCCTGACGAGTTCTAACTGCCCCCATGCCAAATCGTCTTGCTCAGGCACAGAGCCTCTACCTTCGCAAACATGCCGAAAATCCAATTAACTGGTGGTCTTGGGACGATGAAGCCCTAGAGACGGCAAAGGGAGAAAACAAACCGATCTTCTTGTCCATTGGCTACTCTAGCTGCCACTGGTGCACGGTGATGGAAGGCGAGGCGTTTTCGGATGAGGCGATCGCCGACTACATGAATGCCAACTTTCTACCGATCAAGGTAGACCGGGAAGAGCGTCCCGACCTCGACAGTATCTATATGCAAGCACTGCAAATGATGGTCGGGCAAGGTGGTTGGCCGTTAAATATATTTCTCACTCCAGTCGATCTCGTGCCTTTTTATGGGGGCACCTACTTTCCGCTGGAGGCAAAGTACGGGCGACCGGGATTCCTTCAGGTGCTTCAAGCCATTCGCCGCTTTTATGACAGCGAGACGGAGAAAGTAGAGTCTGTCAAAGCAGAAATCCTGGCAAATTTACAGAGTGCAGCGGTGCAGTCGGCGGCAGGTGAACTCGGAAAAGATCTGCTGCGGCTAGGGTTGGAGTACAGCGCTGGAATTCTTAGCTCTAGAGGCATGGGCAACAGTTTCCCTATGATCCCCTACGCCGAAGCGGCTTTGCGAGGCGTGCGGTTTCATTTTGCCGACTCTAGATATGATGCAGCTACAACCTGTCAGCAGCGAGGGCTAGACCTGGCGCTAGGCGGAATTTTTGATCACGTTGCAGGTGGATTTCATCGCTACACCGTTGACTCGACCTGGACAGTGCCCCATTTTGAAAAGATGCTCTACGACAATGGGCAAGTCGTTGAGTATCTAGCAAACCTTTGGGGAGCTGGATTTGAGGAACCTGCCTTTGAGCGGGCGATCGCCCAAACCGTTGAATGGCTGAAGCGAGAAATGACTTCCCCTCAAGGCTATTTCTACGCTGCTCAGGATGCTGACAGCTTCGTCACTTCCTCTGATATAGAACCAGAGGAAGGCGCGTTTTACGTCTGGCACTACCAGGACCTATCAGAATTGCTCGTTGAAGCAGAACTGAATGAACTAGCAGAGCAGTTCACCGTCACTGCCGATGGCAACTTCGAAGGACAAAATGTATTGCAACGTCGCCAACCGGGACAACTCAGCGACACGACAGAGCTAATTCTGAAGAAGCTGTTTGCCGTCCGCTATGGCGCACTGCCGGAAACCGTAATTACCTTCCCGCCTGCTCAAAACAACCAGGAAGCCAAATCCCAAAACTGGGCAGGACGCATTCCCTCAGTGACAGATACCAAAATGATCGTTGCCTGGAACAGCCTGATGATCTCAGGACTGGCAAGAGCCGCAGCGGTTTTACAAAAGCCGGATTACTTGAAATTGGCGAGTCAAGCAGCCAATTTTATTTTGAATCATCAACGGGTGGGCGATCGCTTCCAGCGGCTCAACTACAACGGCAAACCAGCAGTCTTAGCTCAGTCCGAAGACTACGCCCTATTCATCAAAGCTCTACTCGACCTTGATCAAGCCACCCAAGCCCTTCCTAACCCGCAATCCTCCTACCTCACTCACGCCGTCAAACTTCAAACAGAATTTGACGACTTCCTCTGGAGCGTTGAACTAGGAGGGTATTACAACACGGATGCTAGCAGTGATTTAGTTGTGCGAGAACGCAGTTTTGACGATAACGCTACCCCGTCTGCTAATGGAGTGGCGATCGCCAACCTGGTACGACTTGCCCTGCGAACCGAAGACTTGCAGTATCTCGATCGGGCTGAACAGGCACTTCAAGCATTTGGTGGCATCATGAGCCGCTCGCCCCAGGCTTGTCCGACCCTGTTCACAGCGCTCGACTGGTATCGCAACTACACTCTGGTTCGTACTACTGCTGAGCAAGTTGAGGCGCTGATCAGGCAGTACAGTCCTGCGGTGGTTTACATGCTTGAAACCAATTTGCCTCAACAGGCAGTAGGGTTGGTGTGTCAGGGCTTGAGCTGCAAGGAACCAGCTCTGAGTGAAGCACAATTACAGCAGCAGGTCGCGCAAAGCCAAGTACGAGAAGGATAGTTAGTGTTTCCTGAGCCTTATGGATTTCTCGTTCCTAATCTCTAATTTGGTAACAGTGGAGAGTCCCCCTGTGGGGGCTTAGCATTCGGCAGATAAACCCCGGAATAGACCCGGAGACTTTGCCCGAATGCTAAGCCCCTACGCTAGCTGGACAACAAACTAGATGTCTCCAAATTGGCTCTAGGTTCTAAATTTAGACGGCGATCGCCAAAACATCTAATTACTTCTTCAATTGTAGATTGTTAACAATCTACAATTGACAATCTATAACTCAGTCTTTTATCCTGAGACGAACGCATTTAAGACTTTGCTTGTGGAAGCCAAATCGTCCTCCTTGACCGTGACTCCACGCAGCCTTGATCACCAAGCTGCGGATGTGATTCGTCAGCAGATTCTCAGTGGTTCCTTTCCACCCGGGCATCGGCTGATCGAAACTCAACTAGCTGAAGCGCTTGACCTGAGTCGAGGAACGGTGCGATCGGCGCTACAGCAGCTTACTTACGAAAATTTGGTGGTACAGCTGCCTTACAAGGGTTGGCTGGTGCCACCACTGCGATCGCAAGATGCCTGGGAGCTTTACACCCTACGGAGCGGGCTAGAAGGGTTGGCGGCGCGTCTGGCGGCTCTGGCGATCACACCAGAGAAAGCAATTCTGCTCAATCGGTCTTTTCAACAGTTAGTGGATGCGGCTCAACGGGGTGATCGCAACGCAGTTAATGAATTTGATTTTGCAATTCACAAAACCATCATTCAGTTAACAGAACATCGACGTTTGCAAGAGCAATACAAAATTATTGAGCAGCAGATCCGGCTTTACATTACTGCCTGCAATACGCTGCTGGAATTTGATCTGTCAGAAATCGCCGACCAGCACCAATCGATGGTGAAAGCAATTTGTTGTGGAGATGCGGCTTTAGCCCAGCATATTGCTCAAGATCACAGTACTGCTGATGGCGAAACTTTAGTTAAATACCTGCAAGAACTGGAAGCCAAGAATTCAAAATAATGGGGGTGTCACGATGCTAGATTTTAGCCAGTATGAAGCATTAACGTTTGATTGCTACGGAACTATTATTAATTGGGAACAGGGAATTTTGGAGGCAATCAAGCCTGTTCTAGCTGCATACCAACTTGGGATAGATGACTCTCAAATTCTGGAGCTTTTTGCTCAGTTAGAAGGAGAAAATGAAGCAGGAGAATATCAGTCCTACCGCAGTGTTCTTGGACAGGTGATGCAGCAGTTTGGCGAGAAGTTGGGCTTTGTTCCGACTTCAGACCAGCTTAATTGTTTGGCTGATTCTATTCAAAACTGGCAGCCTTTCCCAGATAGCATTGATACACTAAAACGTTTAAAGCAACAGTTTAAATTGGTAATTATTTCTAATATTGATGACGATCTGTTTGCCTTCACGGCAAAACGTTTGGGCGTCCCGTTTGATTTTGTGATTACGGCTTTTCAAGCCAAAAGCTATAAGCCTTCAACGCACAATTTTGAATTTGCGTTTGAGAAAACAGGCATTCCGCGTGACAAGATTTTGCACGTCGCGCAAAGCATTTATCACGATATCGTGCCTGCCAAAGCGTTGGGATTATCAACCGTCTGGGTCAATCGTCGCCATGACCAAGCAGGGTTTGGTGCAACGCTGCCAGCCAGCAGTCAGCCAGATTTAGAAATACCGAATTTAGAAACGCTGGCAAAGCTGGCGGAAGGTACAGCTTAGTTTCTCGGTTAGCTCCAGGGGCTAAGACTTGCTAGCAGCACGGGTTACGCTTTGCTAACCCAGCCTACAAGAGCTACTTACCCTGTTACCCCTTCACTCACCCACCCCTCTACAACACAGACTCGTTGTCGCAGCAGTTTCTTCACCTCTTCGTTTAGCTTTTGGCGAACCGTTGACCCAGCAATACCTGTCATCGGCATATCATGCGACTGCTGAAACTGCATCACTGCTCGAATCATTCGGGGACCATAAAATTCGTTGATTGGAAGTTGGGCATTGATGGTCAGATTAAGGCTGTGCTGTAAGTTGCTGATCAGTTGTCTGGCTCTTTCACAGGTTGGCTGATCGACCTTTCCGGTAATCGGTAAGCCAAACTGAGCCTGAAATTCTTGAACGGCTGCTTCGGTATACAAATCAAGTAGATTGCCGTGATTGCCGTTAAGTCCGTCTGGACCGAGGCTATAGCCAAGATTGTGGAGCATCGTCTTGAACTGACTGATCGAATAGGTCATTGCAGAAATTCCTTGACACGGGGCTATTTGCCAGGAGATTCACCGATCGCTCGTTATGGGACGGATTCCTGACTGTTCTTTAATTTGCTTCAGCCTAGTGTGCCAAGGGGCGATCGCACCTCCCACCGCTGTATCACCCACCAGAGTGATTCTGGTTTACTCTGTTATTTCTAGGGCTCATGCCAAAATCTTCTCTCGCTTTTAGGCTGTCTCAGTCTACGGTTGGTTTCGCGGCAATTGCTTTGGCGGCAGTGCTTTGGGCGATCGCTGCAACCGTCGCTAGCAGTTTGTTTCAAGCAGGAGTCAGCCCGCTTGAGCTAGCCATGTTGCGGTCTGTCATCGCTGCTATCGGTTTGGGAATTGTCCATCAATGGCAACCTCAACCCAAGTTAGGCAACTGGCAAATTTTGGCGTTAGGGATATCGTTAGCTTTGGTTACGCTTGCTTACTACATTGCAATTGAGCGCTTGGCAGTGGCGATCGCCGTTGTCATCCAATACACGGCTCCGGTGCTGATTGTAGTTTGGGCAATGCTTAAGAACCGAAAAGCGCCTGCTTTATCTGTGACAATTGCATTGATTGCGGCGATCGCCGGAGTTGTCCTAATTGCAGAACTGCCAGCCGGAGACTTTGAGCTAGACGGCTTAGGGCTATTCATGGCTTGTTTGAGTGCGCTGTTCTTTGCTTCCTATACCTTGCTGAGCGAATCTGTTGTTGCCACCTACGGTGCTGTAGGCGTGATGTTTCGGGCTTTCACGGTTTCAAGCCTATTTTGGATTGCGTTTCAGTTCACCCAAGGAGTGCCAGAGGCGCTTTTTGTTCCAGATCATTTATGGAGTGTTTTATTTGTTGGTCTTGGCGGCACGTTGATTCCCTTTTCCCTCTACTGTTGGGGAATTGAACAGGTGCAGTCAGAGCGAGGGGCGATCGCCGCTACCCTGGAGCCTCTAGCCGCCGCTATTTTTGCCTGGATTGGACTAGGGCAAACGCTATCAGTCTTGCAAATTTGGGGAGGAATATTGGTTCTGATGGCAGTAGTTTCGCTCCAAATAAAACATCAGCAATCCTAATTATCGCGTATGCCTTTAGGAGGAAATACGGAAATTCATCGCTATATTTATGTAACTTCTAATAATGGGATGAGTTCCAAAAGGTAAATTTAATGAAATCCTAATAACCCTAATAGATAGTTGCAGGTTTGGATTTTATCCTTTGAAGAGTTTCTTAAACGCCAAGCAGAATTTTTGTAACGTGGCGGTTATGAAGAGGTATGAAAAGTTCAAATTGTCGCCCCAATAGTTTCAGGAGGCTAACATTCAGCAGATAGGTCCGAATGTACCGGAGGTTTTGCTCGAATACTGCGTCCTCACAGGAACATTCGCTACTTTCAAACTCCTGATATATGTCAATTAATGTATTTATCTGAATTAAGTTCTAAAAAATATTTCTTCTCTGAAATATTTTGAAAAATAGCTTGAAAATGATCTTCTCAATAGCTAAAAAAAACAAAAGCTGTGAAGTATGGAATATTTGGCTATAACAGATTAGCCGAGGGATTTCTATGCATTTACTAGAAGGAAATCGATGACCGGACTGCAAGCTATATTTTTTATAGCGTACCGGATTTAGTATGAAATCATCACAAAACTATGTCCTAATATTAGGTCGGCCCTCTGATGATCTTCAGATGCTACAGGCGTTACTGGAGCATCTAAGTTGTCCTATGGTCTTTGCAAGTTCTATAGATCAGGTTGTCGCAAAAGTTAGCCAGATGTCTCCTTACCTGGTCATTTTGGCAGGAGACGGACAAAACTGGTCACAGGCTTTGGTGAAAGACCTGCGAGATGCCGCCAACACTTGCGAAACTACCATTGTGGCGCTGACAGACTGCAATGCGCCAAGCTGGGTGCATCAAGAAGAAAATCCGGGATTCGATGGGTTTCTAGTCAAGCCGATCAGCAGCGATGTTTTAACTTCACTCGTTCAATCTGCTTGGGCACGTCAGACTTACTGTTCTGCCAGTTATGCAAGCTGAGGCAATGTAAGCTAAGGTTTATGCCTCTTGCCCCATTCTTACCCTTTATCTATCAGGTTTTAAGTCCAACTTTTCCAGGTTGTCTGTGGGCTGGAAGCGCGACCTCTCCAGCGATCGCCCTCAGTTTTGACGATGGCCCTCACCCTCAACACACACCACAACTGCTTGAGGTGTTGGATCATTATCAAATTCCTGCAAGTTTCTTTTGGTTAGGGGTTTGTGTCAATCATTCCCCTGAGATTGCACGAGCCACTTATCAGCGCGGTCACTGGCTCGGTCTGCATGGCTATACGCATCGTTCCTTTCCCCGCTTATCTGCGCTTGAACTGAAACAAAGCCTGGAACAAACCCAGATGGCGATCGCCCATGCCTGCCAGCTGGAAATGTCCTACGTACAGCGGCAGATTCGAGATGTTCGCCCGCCGAATGGGCTGTTTACCCCCCAAACGCTGACATACCTGCGGCAATGGAACTACCGCCCCGTGATGTGGAGCGTTGTGCCAGAAGATTGGGTGCAGCCCGGAGTTGAAGTTGTGATTCAGCGAGTGTTAAAACAAACTTGCAACGGATCGGTAATCGTGCTGCACGATGGGCATCATGGAGGAGTGGATGTGGCAGCGATCGCCGCTCAAATTATTCCTCGCTTATTGCAAGCAGGTTATCGCTTTGTTACCGTTGATCAGCTTTGGCAACAGCGACAACTTTAAAGGAATCCCTTCTAGCTATTTGAAAATTTCACCCAAAACCCTAACTAGGCATTTATACTGAACATGTACATCTGTTAACAATCATTTACTAATAAGAATAATTCATTGCAAAAGCTGTGTTCTATCGGATTTGCTCAAGCATAAGTCAGAGTATTTCACCTGTTGGTTGACTGTCTCGTCGGGTTTTGCTTTCACAGATTACACCGCTAGAAAAAACAGAAAATCTCTATTGTGTTGCCTCCAGTTTTAGACGAAGGAGCTATCTCTCCCTTCAAGTTTTGGTTTAACGACAAGATTCAGCACGGGATGTACTTCCGGAGCGAATTGTTTTATCGGCTGCACACCGTAGGGATTGAGCATCGAGCGCGACTATACCATTACGCTTGCAGGTTAGCGCGTCACGATGCAGTTATCGTCACCGCATCGGATGCAGATTGTAGTGTCTGGGTTAGCCTCCGTAGCCCCAGCATCACTGCCCTCAGCTTGCGGAGTGAACTCTTTCCCCCTCTGATTGATGTTCTACAAGAGGGCACCGACAACTGAGGGAGTTCTAGAAGCGGCGATCGCATCTTCGCAGTAGTCAGATAAGAAAGCAGTGCGGTAACCGTCACGAGTCCAAAGAATAGGGAAGAAGTTTTCATCCATCGTGGTTTCCCCGACTCGCTTGTAGCGTCCGTAAATGTAGCCCGCACCCGTCGGCTGAAACCGTGCCTCAGAGCTAAGCGTGTGAACGCCCAAGCTGCGTCTGACGCGATCGCTGCGATAGTTTTTGCCAGACCCGTGCCAGATTTTGCCGTGATGAATCACGCAGCTTCCTGCTGAAATTTCAATCGGCACAACTTGAGGATTGCTCACCCCTACCGCTGCCGCTGCCCGTTCCATTGCCGAGCGATAGTGACTTGTGGGTGCGTGAAATTCTCCTAGCTCAGTCACTAAGCCCCATTTGTGAGAACCAGGCACGTACTCAATCGTGCCAATATCGGCGCTGGTGTCGTCTAGCGCAATCCAGCAGGTGATCATCTCGGTTGGCTCGATGTAGCTGATGTAAGTCGCGTCTTGATGCAGAGAAACTTCTTTGGCTCCGGGAGGCTTGACCCAGACGCTATCTTGACCGATGCGGGCACCGGACCAACCCGCTAAAGTTGCGGCGAGTCGCCCAATTTCGACAGAGAGGGCAACGCTGGCGATCGCCAGATCGCTTTTCCAGGCATTACAGATTTCACGAGTCACGTCAGGTAGGCTCAGACCCGGTCGCCAGTGCCACTCGTCGGGATAAATACCCGTCTCAAAGTTGCCATGAAATAGAGGATCAAGGCGATCGCCCAGCCGCTTGACCAAATCCGCGTCAATTAGATTTTCGACCACCAAAAAACCGTCTTCTTGAAAGCGATCGATTTGCTCCTGACTGATCTGAATCGGTTCACGGCTCATTAGCGCTACCCCTGGATGAAAATCTTCAGAAGCCTGTTATAACAAGATGCGAATTGAGGGATTGTAGCTTCAGTCACGCTTCCCTTCAGAGCAACAGGCAAGAATTCTGATCTAGTAAGCAGTGGGGTGAGCAGATGGGTTTCAGTACGGTTCGACCGGGGCAGTTGGCGATCGCCGCCAGTAATTTTGATGCTCGTCCGATGAGCTGTGTGAACGGCGATCAGCGCTTAGGATATGAACCGGATGTCGCTCGTGCCGTTTGCCAAAAGCTCGGGCTAGAACCTGTCTGGTTTAATTTACCAATGGCAGACTTTTACCCCAGCCTGCAAACCGGAAAATACGATGTTGTCTGGTTTAACCAGGCAGTCACGCCAGAACGCAAAGCTTGGGCAGATTTCACTCAGCCCTACGGCATCTTTGACGAAGCAGTGATTGTCAGAGCCGACAGTGCCGCCACTTCTCCAACAGATCTGGCAGGGCTGCGTGTTGGCGGTTTGGCAGACAGCACAAATTTGGCTCTAGCCGAAACCTTTCCCAATGTTCAGATTGTTCCTTTTCCTGGCAGCGACAAAGTTCTGCCCGAAATGCTAGAGGCATTACGTCAGGGCAAAATTGATGCCCTGATCGATGATGAACTGGTGCTACTCGTTGCTGCTGAAGAAGACCTATCGCTGCGAATTGCCTTTAGCATTCCAACCCAGGTGCCGTTTGGCATTGCCGTTCGTCCAAGGCAACCTGGACTGCATGGGGCGATCGCCCAAACCCTGACAACTCTGCTCCACGACGGCACTCTGGCTAGCCTCTGGTCAAAATGGATTCCCTGGAAACCTTTTCCATTGCCTGACTAAAGCACCTCTTCAGGTCAGTTTCTTCAACGACGATTGAGGAATTGGCTTGCTAGTGAGATGGCATCGCCAATGTCTACGTCGCGATCGCCATCACTATCTAAAAACGTACTCAAAACCGAGTTAGCACCCCCGCCACTTGCCTGGGAACCCTGCTTATTTGCTCCACTTTGCAGAAGCTGAAGCACAATCGGAATCAGCGTCGGCAGCATTGCCAAAATTGTCTCAGCGTTAATCCCTGTTTTTTGGGAAATAGCTTGAGCTACCTGCTGCTGTTGGGCCGGTGAAAACAGTGCTTGAACCGCTGCTGCATTGGGAGAAGTGCCGCTATATTGATTCACAATCGCTTCAGCATTTGACCGTCCGCCTGCTGCCTGCTGCTGTTGGAGTGCTGAACGGACATACCCGCCCACAGTAGACAACAAGGTTTGAGTCTGCGATGAATCAACGCCCTGATTATTCGACAGTTGCTGCACTGTATTGATAATGCTGCCAAGCTGTGACGAACTAGCCTGTTGATTAGGATTATCGATCGCACTCACAATCTGATCAAAAAGTCCCATACTTCTACTTCCTATAACGAAGACTCGACTCCAGATTAGCCTCTTGAGTCACCACGGACAAAGCAGGAATTCTTAACCGTATTACGATACAAAGAAGTGTGTTAGCGATCGCAAGAACCAATTCTCCCTGTACAAGAAAACATCAGCATTAGAAGCACAGACACTCTAAGTTTGACTGCATGGCGCGATATGCACTGATTGTCGGAATTACTGAGTATAGCCATTTACCCAGGCTGAGCAAAGCCGCAGAGGATGCAGAGGCGATCGCCCGGCTACTCCAACAACACGGCAACTTTGAAAACATTAAGCCGTTGCCTGCTCATTGGTTACTAGCCGAAAAGCGCGAAGCCGTTAGTGCTCAGCAATTGCTCACGGGTGAATTGTTAGGGCAAGCTCTGCAAACATTTCTGCTAGAGCAAGCAGACGGTAAAGATGCCTTAATTTATTTCAGCGGTCACGGAATAACGACGACGGACAGCCTAGGAGAACAAGAAGGATATCTGGCGGCTTCTAATTGTCAGGTCGAGCAGAAAAACGGATAGATTATTGAGCAACGCTATGGCATCAGCTTAGATAACGTGAGTTCGGGTTAAGCTAAACGCTGCAAGGTTTGGTATAAAAGGCTTTAGGCAAAGGGTATTGCTGTAGGCTCTTCTCAATAAGGTTGTTTATTGAGAAAAATTGCATCTGTGGACCTTGCTGACAATAGCTTGATTCACTGCAACGAAATGAGGTACGAAAAATCAGGGGTTCTGACGATTTCTTATCCCGAACTCACGTTAGATAGACTCAATCGGCTGATTCGTCGTTCTAATTTAAGTAGCCTGGTTGTGTTGCTAGATTGCTGCCACAGTGGCTATTTTCTGGAGCGTCGTCTAACTGAGCAAACCCTAACTGCCTTTACTGGAAGACAAGACTATTGTCTCATTACCGCAAGCCGCAGATTTGAGCAAGCTTGGGAAGGTGAGGAGTATAGCGTCTTTACAGAAGCAGTGCTGAAGGGACTCTCACTAAACAATCAGGATGAAGATGGTAATGTAACGGGCGATCGCCTATTCGACTCAATTGCCAGAGAACTGCGGCAGAGTGGACAGGAACCGATTCGCATGGGAATTGGGCGATCGCTCACATTAGTCAGCTACCGTTCTCAAATCATTGAGGCTGAGATTAACAAAACCTGTCCCTATCAGGGTTTAGCAGCATTCACGGCTGAAACGAAGCAGTTCTTCTTTGGGCGAAAGACGGTCGTCGAACAGCTACGGCAAAAGCTGGAGCAGTCTAACTTTGTGGCACTAATTGGCGCATCGGGCAGCGGCAAATCTTCTGTTGTGCGGGCAGGGCTAATTCCTTGGCTAGAAGAGCTTGGCTGGCAGATTTTGCCACTGATCAAACCGGGATTTCAGCCGATTGCAGAGCTAAAGCGATCATTTGCCAGTCGGTTTCGTCGTCCTCAAGAGATTCGTCAGGTGCATGAACTGATCGATGCCGAAAACCTGTCAGCGGTAGTGAATCTGCTGCATGGATCGGAGCGTCTGTTGCTAGTGGTCGATCAGTTTGAGGAGGTGTTTACGGTGTGTGGTGAGCAACCGGAACAAGAGAAGGAACGCCGCCGCTTCATTCAACTGTTGACTCAGGTAGAAAGCCAACGGTTGGCAGTCGTGATCACCATGCGAGCAGACTTCATGGAACCTTGCTTGAACTATACGTCGCTGATCCAGCAGCTTGATCATGCCGTTTACATTCCACCTTTGGAGGGGGAAGGGTTAGAAGAGGCGATCGCCAAACCTGCCCAGCTTCAGGGGTACACGATTGATCCAGGACTGCTAGCGCTGATTTTGCGAGATGTAGCTAAAGAGAAAAACTGCCTGCCGTTGTTGCAGTTCACCTTACAGAAGCTTTGGGAACCTGCCACTGATAATAAACACCGACTCACCATTGAGCAGTATGAACGGCTTGGTGGTGTGATCGGAGCGCTTGATCGCTATGCTCAACAGATTTGCGATCGCCTCACACCTCAAGAGCAAGACTGGGCAAGACGGCTCTGCCTGAAGCTAGTGCGAACCGGAGAAGGCACACGAGACACCCGACAGCGACAGCCCAAACGAGAACTGCTGGGACTCGCAGGCGATGATCTACAGGCACAAACCACCATTCAGTCAGTGCTAACCGATCTGGTGGATGTCCGGCTACTGGTAACAGGAGAAGAAGCAGGGGAAGCTTGGGTTGATCTTGCCCATGAAGCACTAATGGAAGGCTGGCAGCAGTTTGCCGAATGGCGACAGTCAGACCGGGAAGTAAGACAATTGTGCGATCGGATAGAGGTTGAGATGCGAGAGTGGGCAAGAAATAGGCAAGATAGTGATTTTTTGATGTCGAGTCGTTTATTAGTTCAAATAGCTAGGAAATGGTTAGAGATAAAGCCTTATCTGAGTAGTTCAGCTCACGAGTTTTATCAGCGTAGTTATGAGCATGAACGAGAAAAAATCTCTTATGAAACAGAAATCAATGTATTCAAAGAACAGCTTCAAGAATTACGTGTGCAACTTACTGCCAAACTCCAAGTGCTAGAAGGAAGGAACTCAAATGCAGAAGACTCTGAAAGAAGTAATGTCTCACGCCAATCCTCAGAAAGGGCTAGATTAGCAACCGAACAACTTTCAGTAGAGCAGCTTGAACTAGTAGAAACTAATGTGCAAAGTATTTCTGACCTCAAGCAAGAAGTAGAGGATTTTCTAGAGCGAGCCGAACGTTTTGAGCAACGCATGTATTTTGCTGAAATAGCAGCAGGTTAGTTAAATAAAAATCAAGAATTTCTAACTAATTTAATGGCTCAATATAGCCTAAACCAAAATTCTCAACTCATGATTGATGATAGTTGTACTGATTCAGCAGAAAGTTTTCAGAGAGCCTATGAGGATGTTGAAGGATATGTGCGCTGGTTGCAGGAAAGCCTTATCTTAGGGGAACCTATAGATTACAAGCTTCAAACTCAAACAAATTTTTCCAAAAATTCTTATGTAGAAGCGTTTGGATTTATTAGAAAAAGCATCCTTTCAGATGAACTTTCTGAAGATGTGATTAAAGAGTTACGTCTTTATTTGGATTACCTTATTAATTATTTTATTTATTTTAATTAATAAGCAGCTTTAGAAATTAAAGTAATAGATGAGCGAATCGCTAAACGCGGCATGAGACCGATTCGCTATCACACCACGTTTGAGGTCATTCATCTTTTTCATAAAAAATAGCTTCATCTACTATTGATACAGAGTTTAAGCTTATAGTGTGTCGAACTTGAGTGATAGTTTCTGTTAGATCTGTATCTCTATCAAATGTGTCAAGAGCATTTTGGAGTTGACTATCTAGTTCTTCTGTTTCATGCTTAAATCCAGGACGAGGAAAGCGTCTTTTATTCCAGGGACACTCTGGCTCCCTTAGAGGACAGCTTGGCACTTGCTGAAGATAAACAGTACAATCCTCTTCATCTAAAGGGCAGTATGGCATTCTTTGAATTTCCAAAACAAGGCTCTTTCCCTTATTCGGACAGGAAGCTACTTGTCAGGAAATTCACTGACCCCGATTTAATTTTGTGGCTATTGTCGTTGCTGTGTCCTTTGCTTCTTTAATTGATTCACTTAGCTTTTTATCTTGCTCACAATTAAACTCAACTTGTTCAAATGAGTCTTGGAGACTCTGTAAATTCTCTTTGAAATCTTTGAGCGGAAAGCTCTCTTGCCTGTCCATTAAAATACTGATCCATTACTACTCTTTCACCTTCTTCTTGCAGTAGGGTGTGAATCAGGAAAGGATAAGTTTAATTTTGGGAGTCAGTACGTGCTCCTGTATAGACTTGATTCTTAGGTATTCCAAATAATAGTTTTAACCACAGAGCTAGTGATGCGATATGGGCTAGGCATAGCTGCAACCTACTAAAATAGGTCCTAAATCAACCAATAGACCTTGCCCATGAGTAGAATTGCTTGCAGTATGGGGTGAGTGTTTGGTCTGCAGTGGTTTTGCCGTTGGGCGAAATCATCGCCAGTGACAGTAACGACGGCACAATGCGACTATGGCATGGAGGCACTTGGTGAGACTGGCTAGAACTTTGCTGTAACTGTATTCGCTATCATCCTTACTTCACCAACTCTACCCCTGAGGAGGCAAGAGCAGCCTGTGAGGTTTACCGCAAGTGGGTCTGGGAGAAGGACGGGGAGACTGAAGCATAACCTGCTCTGGCAGTCATACAAAAATTTTCTGTCATGGTTGCAGAAGTTTTTGTCTTGATGACAGAAGTTTCTGACATGGTTACAAAAGTTTCTGTCATGACAACAAAAGTTTCTGTCATGACAACAGATTCTCCGTTCCTGACGACAGAAGTTTCTGTCGTGACGGCAAAAACTTTTGTCGTGACAACAGCTTGTTCATTTATGACGACAGCAAATCCTGGTGCTGCTACATATTCAATGCAACAAAATGTAGATCTAGTGGGTTACGCTGGCGCTAAAACGCACTCTACAGAATTTTACTGATTGCAGGGGTTTCACGTGGCTTACATCTCCTCCAAAACGATTACGTTTGAAGACTTCCTCGCTCAATATGGCGACAACCCTCGCTACGAACTCGCTGACGGAGAATTAATCGACATGGAACCAACTGGTCCTCACGAAACCGTTGGCGGTAAACTAGCAACCCAAATTGGCATCGCTATCACAGCTGCACAATTTCCCTGGTTCATTCCTCGTACTTGCCTGATTCACCCTTTTTCCGATATCGCCACTGCTCGTCGCCCCGACATTGTGGTGCTTGACGAAGCTGTTCTGACTAGTGAGCCTCTCTGGGAACAAGAACCTGTGATTACGCTAGGGCGCTCGATCAAGCTCGTCGTCGAAATCGTCAGCACAAACTGGGAAACGGATTATGCCCGAAAAGTTGAAGAGTACGCGCTTCTAGGAATTCCTGAATATTGGATTGTAGACTATCGCGGTTTAGGTGGTGTTGCGTTCATTGGCAAGCCCAAGCAACCCACCTTCACGGTTTGTCAGCTCATCGGTGAAGAGTACCAGCAGACGCAATATCGCCTCGGTCAACTTATTCACTCTCCCCTTTTACCCAATCTTCAGCTACGGCTAGACGATATTCTCCCCCGTTAGTTTGGCGGCTGACGTACTCTTTCTATGCCTTCAATTTCTCTTCAAAAATAGGGCACGCTCCGCCTCTCTGCGCCGCACCAATCCTTGCAGTACCCTACCACCGCCTTTATTCCAAAGCAGCAGTTGATCCGCTGCGCTCTGATAGTTGCGTTGGTTAAGCAGCTTGAGCAGAGTCGATCGCTGAAATGCGCCAATGCCTACGTTGAAAGCAAAGCAAACTAAAGCACTGAATTGATTTGACGTAAGAGGCACTTTGACCATGTCACTGACTGCCCTCTCAAACCGCACTAGATCGCGCTGCAATAAGTCTTCGCCGCCTTGTTGGGTGATGCGATCGCCCATTCTCACTCCCAGCGTAGACCCATAGCCAATCGTCGGTACTCCCGCCGGACAAATATAAGCTTGGGGTCTGAACCCCTCAAAATGCTTAATCATATCCAACCCAGCCCGATTGATTTTGCCAGAAGTGCCAGAAGTTGGTGGGGGAGGTTGGGGTGGCTCAACCCCTTCAATCAAACAATGCCCTTTGTAGATATACCAGACGCTAGCATTGTTTAAAATTGGACCTTCAAAGCAAACCTTGAGATGTCCCTGAAGGTTCTCCCCCGGCACCTCGTAGGCGTAAGAGTGTAAGAAAATTCGACAGGGCGGTTTGGCAACTTTTTCGTTGGCAGCTAGCGCTTCTGCGGGCACTGGACGCCGCTTTAACAAGGTCGGTTTAGTAATTCTAAGCACCAGGGGTGGCTTTTCAGGCACCGGAGCAGGACTATTCTCAGTTCCTTCGATCAAGGAATGCTCCTTCGGCACGTACCAAACGCTAGAACCTTTGTATGGACCTGCGAGAAAGATCTTGAAGTGATTTTGCAGGTTTTCCCCTGGTACAGACTCCGCGTAGGATTCCAGCGGAATTCGGCAGGGTCCTTTGTCAACCGTCTCACTAACCGTAAGCTGATCCAACGGAGCAATGCGGCGTTTTAACACAGTTGGACGGGTGATTCTAAGTACCAGAGGAGTTGTAACGTTTGCCATAGGTAGAGCCAAGAATATGCTGTCATTTTAATCACACTTCACCGAGATGGAAAAGCATGGTGAGAATATGGGCTTTTAGGGTGGGGTGAGATACATTTTATAAGCTGTCATTCGTCGCTGGTTGTGTGTAGGGCTGGAATATAACCGAGCACCCAGGACTGATGACCAGTGACCCACACCCAACCTTCATTCAAAAATTTTGTAGGTTTATGGCACGACTAGTTGTAGCGACGGGTAATCCTGGCAAGCTCAAGGAAATGCAGGCATACCTGACTAGGCTCGATTTGGAGCTAGTCCTAAAGCCAGCAGAATTAGACATCGAAGAAACGGGGGAGACATTTGCTGAAAATGCCTGTCTGAAAGCATCACAAGTTGCAAAGGCGGTGGGAGAATGGGCGATCGCCGACGATTCTGGTTTAGCGGTCGATGCTTTGAATGGCGCACCGGGGTTATATTCTGCTCGCTATGGCAACTCTGACTCCGATCGGATTGAGCGATTGTTATCTGAATTAGGGGATACGCAAAGTCGACAGGCTCAGTTTATTTGTGTAGTGGCGATCGCCCGTCCTGATGGCTCAATTGCCGTGCAAACCGAAGGCATTTGTCCCGGAGAAATTCTTCATGCCCCTCGTGGCACGGGCGGGTTTGGCTACGACCCAATCTTTTACGTGCCAGGGCAGCAAATGACCTTTGCCGAGATGCCGCCTCAAACCAAACACGCGATCAGCCACAGAGGGCTAGCTTTTCAGCAGCTATTGCCAAAGCTATCGCAAGGCGGGACAGACTTTTTTGAGCAATATGAGCAATAGATGCGAGACACGATATACAAGAGGTAGCTTTATGGTTTATGCTTAGAAGCTGGAACCGGTAGCTAGCTTGTCAGAGCAATTCGAAAAGTTAGCTGGTGGTATTCAGACCTGCGGATGTGGCGGAATTGGTATACGCGCACGTTTGAGGGGCGTGTGGCTTTGCCTTGCGAGTTCGAGTCTCGCCATCCGCATTACCAAAACTTTCAATACGTCTCCGAAGATCAGGGCCAGCAAACTGGGAAGCTAGATCATCGGATTGTGATTTCGATCTGTAAGTTCTCCGCGAGAGGATTTATGATGAATAGGAAGATAAAGTTTTGTAAACAAAATTGACTCAAGCCTTTCAACCGACCAGAGGTACAGCGGTTTCTACCGCGTGGCACAAGCTCGACTCTTCATGGCAAGGAGATGAAGTGGTCGTGCAGCGAGGACTTCCCCATGAACAACTGGCACCCGCCTGGCAAATGTTGCTTTTGGGTGACGGTTCACCAACTCGGCACCTACAGTTATTGACGGGTGAGCCAACCGAGGTAGACGTGATTGACATGTCTCTGATTGGCAACGACTTAGATCAGGCCCCTGACTTAATTCAAAGAGTTCCGGGTCCACGCTTGCGTCGTCAGGTTTGGCTACGAACGGCATCTGGGCAGCGGTTAGCCTATGCCACTTCCTGGTGGGAAGCAAGCCACGTAGATGAATATTTGCAAAATCGATCGCTACCCATTTGGGCAAGCCTAACTCGCCTGCGAACAGAGCTACATCGCGATGTGCAGGGAATTCATTATGGTTACTCAACGGCTCTAGAACTCGCTTTTGAGCAGAAAGGTCCTTTTTGGGGTCGTTACTACCTGTTTTGGCATCACGGGCAGCCACTAACGCTAATTTATGAAGTTTTTTCGCCCTATCTAGCGAAATATTTGGGCAATATTCGAAGCGGCAGTGGCTCTAACTCCCTCTAAACAGTTCAAAACAGTCCTCGTTCAGAGATTCTCTGGAAGAGAGGTAGAAAATGCTGTATTCAAATGGGCCCTACAGCGTTAGGAGTTGTTTGTGTCCGTGGAGTACTTTTAAGAGTACTTTTTAGAAATATTATTTTCTAAATAGTCCGGATTCGGAGAAGGGCTCTGTGCTGTGCCAGTTTTGTCTAGACGTGTATCTGGGCAATCTATCAGAGCAACACATTGAGCTTACAGTCCTTTTCTATCTAGACCTACCTTTAGGAGGCTGGGAAGTCTTTTATAACTCTAAATTGGGTAGGTTGAGCGCTTTAAGTTACATCTGTTGCACTCTATCCTCCTTACTTATTCACTTCCTTCATTTCCTGATATTCACCTACTGAGATTCATATTGTTTCCCCATACCAAACGGTTCTCGTTAGATCGATTTGGCTATTTCGTGCTTACCTTGCCACTAATTCATTGTTGAGATAATGACCGCGAAAGAAAGGAGGCGAACGATTGATCTGGGTGCTACGACTGCCCATTTGCTGCAAACATTAACGCTTTCGATTGGGGCTTCTCCCGATTTTGAAACAGCACTCGAAGTTGTTTTGCAGCAGGTTTGTCGGCTCACAGATTGGGCCTTGGCAGAAGCCTGGATTCCTGATGTTAAAGCAGAGGTGCTGACCTGTAGCCCAATTTGGCATAGCAGCAGCACGTCTCAGGCAATCCTCCAGTTTCGGAAGTTTAGTGAAACGCTGACTTTTCCACTCACAGTTGGGTTACCAGGTCGGGTTTGGAGTAGCCAGCAGCCAGAGTGGGATTCTGATGTTTCCTGGCAGACTGAAACTGCTTTTCCACGGGTGGAGTTGGCGATCGCCGCTGGCTTAAGGTCAGGTTTAGGAATTCCAGTCGTTGCAGATGGACGAGTTCTTGCTGTGCTGGTGTTTTTCATGCAAGATTCTCGTCAGGAAGACTGGCAGTTAGTGAAGCTGGTGCGGGCGATCGCTGCTCCTCTGGGAATGCTGATGCAGCTCAAGCAAACCGAAAAGAATCTTCAAGAGAAAGAAGAATTTCTGCGCTTGCTGTTGGACAATATCTTGCCAAAAATTTTCTGGAAAGATCGAAACTTTGTTTATCAGGGCTGTAATCGTAAATGGGCGGAGGCGCGAGGAATAAGCGACCCCAAAGATGTTGTGGGCTTAACGGATTACGATTTTCCCTCCTTGACGGAAGCAGCAAGCTACGTTGAGGAAGACCGTCAGGTGATAGAAACAGGCACCCCAATATTGCGTCTGGTTGAATCTGAAATTTGTCTGGACGGACAGCAAATTTGGCAAGAGGTCAGCAAAATTCCAATTCGCAATGCGGTAGGTGAGGTGATCGGGCTACTGGGAACGATCGAAGACATCACCGAGCGTTGCAGAGTTGAGGAGGCATTGAAACAGGCTGAGCAAAAATATCGCAGTATTTTTGAAAATGCCGTTGAAGGAATTTTTCAATCTTCGATTGATGGTCAGTACCTGACGGTTAACCCAATGCTGACTCGGATCTACGGTTATGACTCGGTGGAGCAGTTAATCGACAGCCTCACGGATATTCAGCATCAACTCTATGTCAATCCTGATCGCCGCACTGAATTTATCCGGTTGTTGCAAGAACAGGATGTCGTGCGCGGGTTTGAATCTGAAATATATCGGCGAGACGGCAACAAAATCTGGATCTTAGAAAACGCTCGGGCGATTCGAGATGCGGAGGGACAACTGCTGGGCTGTGAAGGCACCGTAGAGGATATTACTGAGCGCAAACGGGCTGAGGTTGCGCTGCATCGGCGCGATAGTTTGCTTCAAGGTGTTGCAGATGCAACGCATTATCTGCTGACCAACTCAGACTGCGAACAGGCGATCGCCCAATCTCTTACTGCTTTGGGCACTGCGGCTCAGGTTGACCGGGTTTATATTTTTGAGAATCATGCTCATCCTCAAACGGGCGAAACTGCGATAAGTACTCGGTTTGAGTGGACTCGCCCAGAGATTCCTCCAATTTTGCATCAGTCGCGCTGGCAAAATTTGCCCTACATCAGTTCTGGGCTAGGTCGCTGGTATCGAACCCTGGCAGCGGGTCAGTCAATTGCCGGCATCGTCCGCTTTCTCCCCCCCGCAGAGCAAAAGCTGCTGAGCCAGGAGAAAATTCTATCTATGCTGATGGTGCCGATCTTCGTAGAGGAAAAGTTTTGGGGCTACATTGGGCTAGATGATTGCCACTCAGAGCGGGAGTGGTCAAAGAATGAAGAGTCGATCTTGATGGCGATCGCTGCCAGCATCGGAGCCGTTTTACAGCGCCGTTGGACAGAAGATATGATTCGCTATCAAGCGTTTCATGACTTGCTGACGGGCTTGCCCAACCGCATTTTATTTGGCGATCGCCTGGAGCAAGCGATTACTCAGGCACAACTGCATCAAAGCATGATCGCGGTGATGTTTCTCGATCTAGATCGGTTCAAAACCATTAACGACACCCTGGGACATGCAATTGGCGACCAGCTTCTCCAAGACTCTTCCCAGCGTTTGATTAGTTGTATTAGGGAAAGCGATATTGTTGCCCGGTGGGGAGGGGATGAGTTCACTCTGCTGTTGCCCCAAGTGACCTGTGCTGAAGATGCTGCTCAGATTGCTCAGCGCATTCTTGAGGTGATGCAGCCAGCTTTTAACCTGGAAGGACACGAACTTTATGTGACTAGCAGTATTGGCATTGCGATTTCTCCCCAAGATGGTACAGATGCCCAATCGCTACTCAAAAACGCGGATGCTGCGCTTTATCGCGCCAAAGATCAAGGACGCAACAATTACCAGTTTTATACGGCGGCGATTAGTTCTGAGGTGTCTGAGCTGCTGATTCTAGACAACAGCCTGCATCGTGCGCTTGAGCGGCAAGAGTTTGTCATCTACTACCAGCCTCAAATCAACGTCTGCACAGGCCAAATCACCCAAATGGAAGCGCTGCTGCGGTGGCAGCATCCGGATTTAGGCATTATTCCTCCTCAAAAATTTATTGGTTTGGCAGAAGAAAATGGCTTGATTATTCCGATTGGAGAATGGGTACTGCAAGTTGCCTGTGCTCAGTGCAAAATTTGGCAGGCAATGAATTTACCCCCAGTTCGGATGGCTGTTAACCTTTCGGTGCGCCAGTTTCAACAGCCTCAACTCACAGAGAAAATCATGGAAGTTCTCCAGACTAGCGAACTCAGTCCTGCACTGCTTGAGCTAGAAATTACTGAAACTGCAGCTATGGGAAATATCGACTTCAGTATCGGTATGCTGCATGAGCTGAGGGCAATGGGAGTTCGCATCTCAATGGATGATTTCGGCACGGGCTATTCGTCGCTTAGCTACCTGAAGAAATTTCCGCTCGATACACTCAAGATCGATCGCTCTTTCATTCAAGATCTGACAGACAATCCCGAAGATGTTGCCATCATCACGGCGATCATTGCGTTAGGGCAAGGACTCAAGCTGTCAGTCGTGGCGGAAGGGGTGGAGACTGAGAGCCAGATGAACTGCTTGCGATCGCTCCATTGTCGAGAGATGCAAGGCTATTGGCTCAGTCCACCCCTAGATGCTCAAGCTGCCACCCAATTCCTCCAAACGCACCTGCAAACTGCGCCCTAGAACTGTCGCCCTAGAACTGTCGCAAAAATCTCAGGTCACTGGTGTACAAACGGCGAATATCATCCAACTGGTGCAGCACCATTGCAAATCGCTCTACGCCAAAGCCTGCCGCAAACCCTGTATAAACTTCAGGGTCATAGCCCACAGCTTTCAGCACGTTTGGGTCGACCATGCCACAGCCCAACACCTCCAGCCAACGACCCCGCCACCGCACGTCCACCTCAGCAGATGGCTCTGTGAATGGGAAAAAGCTAGGACGAAAGCGAATTTCTACATCACCAAACATTGACTCCAGGAAGATTTTGATCGTGCCCTTCAGGTCGGTGAAAGTCAGCCCTTCGTCAACAGCCAAAATTTCGAGCTGGTGAAACACGGCAGAATGAGTTGCATCAACCGTATCTCGCCGATAAACACGTCCCGGAGCTGCTACCCGAATGGGCGGATCGTTGGCTTCCATGTAGCGAATTTGCACCGATGAGGTATGGGTTCGCAGCAGATTGCCATCGGGTAGGTAAAAGGTATCCTGCATGTCACGGGCAGGATGGTCAGCGGGAGTGTTCAGCGCTTCAAAGTTGTAATAGTCGGTTTCCATTTCCGGGCCTTGGGCTACGGTATAGCCCAAACCCACCAGCACATCTAGCGATCGCTCAATCGTACTAGTCAAGGGATGGATATGTCCCTGCGGTATGTACACCCCTGGCATCGTTACATCCAGGGTTTCAGTTTCTAGTTGGGCTTCAATTTGGGCTGCTTGCAGGGCTGTCCGTCTCTGCTCAAGGGCTGCTTGCAGCGCTTCCTTGACTTCATTCGCCAGAGCCCCAATGCGGGGGCGCTCCGCCGCATCCAGTCTGCCCATATTGCCCAATACCTGAGGAAGCTGTCCCTTTTTGCCCAGATATTTAATCCGCAGTGGCTCAAGTTGCTCCAGAGTTTCGGCAGTGGCGATCGCCTGCTGAGCTTCTTGGCGCAAAGTTGCTAGTTGAGACTCAAGCTCGCTAAGCTGTGTGGTCATGCTCGTAGTGGCCTAAGGTAATCGTCAAAATAGTCATGCGGACAAGGGCTGGGATACGATGCCAGCATACCTCAGTCTATCTCTTTAATTATCACAAGTGACTGCATGAACCTGCTGATTAGTAATGACGACGGCATCTTTGCCCAAGGCATTCGTACCCTCGCAAATACCCTAGCAGCCGCTGGGCATCAAGTTACAGTCGTTTGTCCCGATCGCGAACGCTCAGCCACTGGGCACGGCTTGACCATTCATGACCCCATTCGGGTAGAGGCAATCGATTCAATTTTTCACCCAACCGTGAGAGCCTGGGCTTGTTCGGGCACCCCCTCTGACTGCGTCAAGCTAGCCCTGGGAGGACTAATGGATAGCCCCCCTGAGATCGTTTTGTCAGGGATCAATCATGGCTCTAACTTAGGAACGGATGTGCTTTATTCCGGTACAGTCTCCGCTGCAATGGAAGGACTGATAGAGGGGATTCCCAGCATCGCTTTTAGTCTAGCTAGTTCTTCTACTCAAGACTTTCAGCCTGCTGCGAATTTTGCTCAAACCCTAGTCGATCGCATCTCCAGACAACCCTTGCCTTCCGCTATGCTGCTCAATGTCAATATTCCAGCAGTTCGTCAGCAAGACATTATCGGGGTTGCACTGACTCGTCAAGGAATCCGCCGCTATTTCGATACGTTTGAAAAGCGGATCGATCCTAGAGGCAAAACCTATTACTGGCTGGCTGGAGAGCTAATCGAAGAAATTTCTGAACCGGATCAGATAACTACAATGGCGGGTGTACCTGACCTTAATCTAGAGTGGGCAAATCAAACAATGACTGATGTACAGGCAATTCGTCAAAATTACATCACAGTCACACCACTCCAGTACAACTTAACGTGTAAGCTAGGACTAGCAAATTTGAAGGATTGGCAGCTAAATTTTTTCAAAAATCCCTGAATCGGGTGATTGATTTGGTAGATATTATGAGTTCTCAAGATTGATAGTGAGAAAACAGTCTAAACTAGAAGCAGTAGGCAGCAGTCCGACCGGGTTGAAGTACCTGTCTGCTGGTTTAGAAACCTTGGGCGTGGGTGCTTCGTAAAGTTTTCTACCAATCTGCAACAGAGGTTATGTTCCCAGGGCAGTGTCTACAAGATCTGGGTTAACTAGGATTTAAGGTTGTGGACGCTTGGAATCGAAACTCATCTTTTGAGACTCGGTGGAATCCAGAAAGAGATACTCATGTCTAACATGCAAGACCAATTTACAGTTCATTTCTGGGGTGTGAGAGGAAGCATTGCCTGCCCAGGGGCAGAGACGGTACGCTATGGCGGCAACACGTCTTGTGTAGAAATGCGGGTTGGTGGTCATCGCCTCATTTTTGACGGCGGAACGGGTCTGCGAGTGTTAGGGCAAACCCTTCTCCGAGAAATGCCGCTTGAGGCGTACATGTTCTTCACCCACTCGCATTGGGATCACATTCAGGGGTTCCCGTTCTGCGTCCCAGCTTTTATTAGGGGCAATCGTTTTCACATCTATGGAGCAGTCGCGCCCAACGGTTCCACTATTGAGCAGCGGTTAAACGACCAGATGCTTCACCCCAACTTTCCGGTGCCGCTGCAAATAATGGGGGCTGAGCTGGAATTTAACGATATTGCGGTGGGCGAGCCCGTCCAGATTGACGATATTCTCGTCGAAAACGCACTGCTCAATCACCCCGGTGAGGCAGTCGGCTATCGAGTGAACTGGCGGGGGTGTGTGGCAGCTTACGTTACCGATACTGAACATTTCCCCGATCGCCTCGATCCGAATGTCCTGTGGCTGGCGCACGAAGCCGACATTTTGATTTACGACGCAACCTACACCGATGAGGAATATTACTCTGAGAAGTCGAGTAAGGTTGGCTGGGGACATTCAACCTGGCAAGAAGCTGTCAAAGTGGCGAAGGCTGCGAACGTTAAAAAGCTGGTAATCTTCCACCACGATCCTTTGCATAGCGATGACTTTATGGATCGGGTGAAAGAGCAAACGGCTGAGCAATTTCCAAATAGCGTTGTCGCCTGGGAAGGTCTAGAGCTGTTGCTTACGCCTCCAGCAGTTGCGACTGATGCAAATGGGGACGGGGCTAATGCAAATTCAAATGGCTCTGAGGCTCATCATACCAATGGTTCGAGCAATAGTTCGATTGAGGCAGGGGCGATCGCTAGACCCGAAAAGCAAGTTTCTGCCCAAATCTAAGCCTCATTTTGGCTTCAAAAATTGCTTCAAAAGTTGGGCAACAAGTAGATGTATGTCAGAATGTAAAGCGTGTGGATCACTTCTTCTCTGACTACAGCTAAATCTCCAACTCTCGTTGCTCTGGGAAATTTTGATGGTGTGCACCGAGGGCACCAGCAGGTTATCCAACCTATCTTGTCTGCTGCCTTAGCTGCACCCGAGACAGGGCGTCCTACGGTCGTCACCTTTCGCCCCCACCCTCAAGAGTTTTTTTCGGGACAAAGCCGTCCTCTGCTCACTCCTCTGGACGAAAAGGCATCCTATCTAAGCAAGTTAGGGGTTGAGCAGCTAGTTTTGCTGCCTTTTGATCGAGCGCTGGCTGATTTGACTCCTGAGCAATTTGTTGAAACGGTTCTAGTACAGCATTTGCAGGCTCGGCAGGTTAGTGTGGGGGAGGATTTTTGTTTTGGACGCAAGCGATCAGGAACAGCAACAGATTTGCAGGCGATCGCCACTCCCTTCAACATTCAGGTACAAGTCGTTCCCCTTCACACTGCGGAGGGGGAGCGAATTAGCAGTTCTGCAATTCGTCAGGCGCTTCAAGAAGGGAACCTCGCCAAAGCCAATCAGCTTCTAGGCAGACCGTACAGCCTGGTTGGTCAAGTCGTTGAAGGGCAGCAGCTAGGCAGAACGATTGGTTTTCCTACAGCTAACCTAAAACTTCCTGCTGAGAAGTTTTTACCGCGTCAGGGAGTCTACTGCGTTTGGGTTTACTTGTCTAAACCGACTGACCCTTCTGCATCCAATCACTTGGCACAGGCGCTACCTGGTGTGATGAATCTCGGTCATCGCCCTACCGTAGGCGGAGTTCAGCAAACCGTGGAAGTCCACCTGCTGGACTGGTCAGGCGACCTGTATGGGCAAACGTTAACCGTAAGCCTTGCAGAATTTTTGCGTCCAGAACAAAAATTTGCTTCCCTGGAAGAATTAAAGGCACAAATTCAGTCCGATTCCACAAGCGCTCGCTCTATCCTTGCTGCCGCTCCAGCTGCCTCTTCAGGAGTTTGATCAATTACAATCTCCTCGAAAGTAATACCTATTACAAAAATCCTGGACAGAGAGTAGTCGTTTAGGTTAGGCATAGATGGAATTTGGATTGTAGGGTATCTAACAGGTTTATGAGAGAGAGCATCGAGCGACTAACGCAAAATCTGGGGCGCACTATCGTTGGAAAAACGGATGCAATTCGGCTGGTGATGGTTGCTCTCTTATCGGGAGGACATGCTCTGCTCGAAGACGTGCCTGGGGTCGGTAAGACCCTATTGGCAAAGTCTCTGGCTCGCTCAATTGACGGCAAGTTTCAGCGCATTCAATGTACTCCTGACCTTTTGCCAACTGACGTGACAGGTACCAACATTTGGAACCCAAGTCGCGGTGAATTTGAATTTTTGCCAGGGCCAGTGTTTGCAAATATACTGCTGGCAGACGAAATTAATCGGGCAACGCCCCGTACTCAGTCAGCCTTATTAGAGGTAATGGAAGAACAGCAGGTAACAGTAGATGGCGTTTCTCGTGCTGTGCCTGCTCCTTTTTTTGTGATTGCAACCCAAAACCCAATTGAGTATCAGGGCACTTTCCCATTGCCCGAGGCCCAAATGGATCGCTTTGCAATCTCTCTCTCGTTGGGCTATCCCAGTGAGGTTGAAGAATTGCAGATGCTGCAACGGCTCAGCCATGATGTCACTCCTCAAGAATTGCAGCCTTGCGTTTCTCTGGAAGATATGAAAGCCCTTCGTCATCTTTGCATTCAAGTGAAAGTTGAAACCCACTTACAGCAATACATTCTTGATCTGGTGCGCTCAACTCGTCAGGATGAGGAAGTCATGCTGGGAGTGAGTCCGCGTGGCGCAGTCGCTCTACACCGAACCACTCAGGCATTGGCTTTTTTGGAGGGCCGAGATTACGCAATACCGGATGATGTTAAGTTTCTCGCGCCTCATGTTCTGTCGCATCGGTTAATCCCAACCGGGGGACGCAAGGCAAAAGCGGTAGTTGAGCGGCTGTTGCGTTCTGTATCGATTCCCTAGTGCGGCGTTAACAAAGCTGTAGCCATCCATTGTCATGGATTCGTAGGAATTACATCGTTACAAAAAAGAATGAATGGGAATGCTGAGGGTGATTCGCAAGTAAAGCTTGCAGTCTTACAGTCACCAGGGTGTTGTCATGAAAGTTGGTCGCCGCGCTGCGCTTTGTTTCCTGCAAAGAACTGAAGCTGTTGCTTCTAGAAAACAAACTCGGAAGCTGACTAGAGGGCACACCTTGCAAGAGCTTTTAGTAGTGGTTGCAATAATGGGAATCTTGGCAGCGATCGCCGCACCTTCCGGCCTCGCCCTCTATCACACTTCCCAGGTCAACACAGCCCGCAGTCAAGTTCACCAAATCATCCGTCAAGCGCAGCGTGAAGCGATTCGACATCGTGTCAGTTGGCAAGCAAGCTTTCGAGACGTTAACGGTACAGTACAGTGGGCTATCCATCCTGTTACAACGCTTCCAGCCTTAGCAAACTGGCAGAATTTAAACACGGGTGTACGAATTGATGTGGACGCCACAACCTTCGTGCCATCTAGCGGAATTTACAGAACTCAATTTAATCACAAAGGTCACGCAAATATTTTAGGGCGCTTAACCTTGTCTACTGTGACGAGCGGCGGCAAAATCAAACGATGTGCCGTCGTCTCTACCCTATTAGGAGCAGTAAGAGACGGACGTGGGCACCCTCGCCCCGATCAAAACGGTAGATATTGTTACTAAAAATCACAGATTTCATCCGATCAGGCTTTTAAGTTCTTGCCCAATCTCGCAAAACCGTAAGTTTTCCCCCAAGTTTCTATAGTTCGTCTAAAGTTCAGCCCCGTTCTAGAGATGCCTTCCTAAGATAGAAGATAAGGGCACTCAGGCATTGCAATATTGAAGGCATTCAACTGGTTGCCTGATTGCAGCTTGAACTACAAATGCAGACGCGGAGGAAGGAATTTTATGGCTGATGCGGAACAACCGTTAGCTCAGGCCCCGACCCAAGACCGCTCTCTCGATCGCGATTGCACCACTCTATCTCGTCACGTTTTGCAGCAGCTTCAGAGTTTTTCATCCGAAGCTCAGGATTTAAGTGCATTGATGACTCGGGTTGCGCTTGCCGCTAAGTTAATCGCCCGTCGCCTGACCAGAGCAGGGCTAGTTGAAGATGCGTTGGGTTTTACTGGACGGGTAAATGTGCAAGGAGAGTCCGTCAAAAAGATGGACGTTTATGCTAATCAGGTCTTCATTTCGGTCTTTGAGCAGAGCGGTTTGGTTTGCCGTCTAGCCTCTGAAGAGATGGAAAAGCCTTACTACATCCCTGAAAACTGTCCCGTTGGTCGCTACACTCTGCTTTATGACCCGATTGATGGTTCTTCCAACGTAGATATCAATCTGAATGTGGGAGCAATTTTTGCGATTCGCAGGCAGGAAGGCGAGGATCTTGACGAAACGGCTCAAGATTTGCTGCAAGATGGACGTGGACAAATCGCCGCAGGCTATGTGCTGTTCGGTCCCAGCACCATGTTGGTCTACTCCATTGGCAAAGGAGTTCACGCTTTTACCTTAGACCCCAGTTTGGGCGAATTTATTCTTTCCAGTGAAGACATTCGTATTCCTGAGCACGGCCCTGTTTATAGCGTGAACGAGGGCAATTTCTGGCAGTGGGATGAGTCGATTCGAGATTATATTCGCTACGTGCATCGGCATGAGGGCTATACAGCTCGCTATGGCGGAGCGCTAGTGGGAGATTTTCATCGAATTTTGTTTCAGGGTGGGGTGTTTCTCTATCCAGGGACAGTGAAAAAGCCAGAAGGAAAGCTGCGGCTGCTGTATGAGTCTGCGCCGTTAGCTTTTCTAGTGGAGCAGGCAGGCGGACGCGCCAGCACTGGTACTCAGGACATTCTGGATGTGATCCCCAAGCAGCTTCACGATCGCACCCCGCTGTTTATTGGCAGCAAGGAAGACGTTGCGCTGGTTGAATCTTTCATTCAGGAACGCGCAAGAGATCAGCAAGACCAAATGGCTGCTGCTCGATTGTGATAACTGAAGGAAATCGTTGAACAGAGCCGCTGGGTAAGTGAATCACGTTTGATACAAAGAATCTAATTAGGAGCGAATTTGTAATGACAGAAACAAATCATCTACTTGAGATCAAGCAGTACGGTCAAAGTATCTGGATGGACAACTTAAGCCGTGACTTGATTCAATCGGGCGAATTGAAGCAGCTCGTTGAGACAAAAGGAATTTCTGGAATTACCTCTAACCCAGCAATTTTTGAAAAGGCGATCGCCGGAAACGCGGTCTATGACGGCGACATTGAAGCAGGCATCCGGGCGGGTAAGTCGGTGCAGGAGATCTACGAGTCACTAATTTTTGATGACATTCGTAATGCTTGCGATATCCTGCGTCCGGTCTACGAATCGTCTAATGGCTTAGATGGCTACGTCAGCATTGAAGTGCCGCCTTCAATTGCTCACGACTCTGAGATGACCACCAGTGAAGCCAAGCGCTATTACGAGGCGATCGGCAAAGAAAACGTGATGATCAAAATCCCCGGCACTGAGTCCGGTCTGCCTGCAGTAAAAGCCACTATTGCCGAGGGGATCAACGTCAACATCACGCTGCTGTTCTCAGTTCAAAGCTATATCAACACGGCATGGGCTTACATTGAAGGGCTAGAAGCACGGGCTGCTAAAGGCGAAGACATCAGCAAAATTGCCTCCGTCGCCAGTTTCTTCCTCAGCCGCATTGATATCAACATCGACGAGCGGATTGAGCAAAAGCTGAAGGAAGGCACCGATCGCCTGGAGAAAGAAGCCAAGCTAAGACAGGTTATGGGTAAAGTGGCGATCGCCAATGCCAAAATTGCTTACCAGGAATACAAAAAGATTTTTGGGGGCGATCGCTGGCAGGCACTAGCCGCCAAGGGCGCAAAAGTACAAAGGCTCCTGTGGGCCAGCACTAGCACCAAGAATCCCGACTACAGCGATGTCATGTATGTAGACGAATTGGTAGGGCCCGAAACAGTCAATACTCTACCTCCCGCTACAATTGAGGCCTGTGCAGATCATTGCGATGTCGCTAGCCGCATTGAAACTGACGTTGACAAAGCTTACAACCTGATCGAAAGCCTCAAAGACCCAGACATCGACATCAACCTCGACGAAGTGATGGACGAACTGCTAACCGAAGGAATCGACAAATTCGTCAAGCCCTTTGAGTCCCTGATGAAATCTCTTCAGGAGAAAGTCGATCACCTCGCTCCCGTCTCATAGAAAGGTTAGTTAAGGTATGAGTTTTGAATCTTGAGCTAAGTGCTCTTTATTCAAAACTCATACTTCAAGCCTCTAAACTTCTACTTCAAATCTCCAAACTCCTACTTCCCCTCCTTCTATGGTTACTCTGCTCGAAAACCCCCTTCGCGTTGGCTTACAGCAAGACCGGATTCCGGAACCCCAAATTCTCGTGATCTTTGGTGCATCTGGCGATTTGACTCAGCGTAAGCTTGTTCCTGCTATCTACCAGATGAAGCTGGAGCGTAAGCTACCCCCCGAGTTAACCATCGTAGGAGTTGCCCGACGAGAGTGGAGCCACGACTTCTTTCGAGAACATCTTCGAGAAGGGGTCGAACAATTCGGCGGTGGACTCGGCGCAGAGGCAGCCTGGGAAGACTTTGCCAAAGGGCTGTATTACTGTGCCTCTGACATTGACAATCCGGCAGGCTATCAGAAGCTCAAAGCCTTTTTAAGTGAGTTAGACGAAAAACGAGGCACCCGAGGAAATCGGGTCTTTTACCTGTCGGTCGCGCCCCGGTTCTTTGCAGAAGCGGCCCAACAGCTTGGTAATGCAGGGATGTTAAGCGAGCCCCACAAGCAGCGTTTGGTGATCGAAAAGCCATTTGGTCGAGATTTGGGTTCGGCTCAGGTCCTTAATCGAGTGGTACGTCAGGTTTGTTCAGAAGAACAGATCTACCGGATTGATCATTATTTAGGTAAGGAAACGGTTCAAAACCTGATGGTCTTTCGCTTCGCTAACGCGATTTTTGAGCCATTGTGGAACCGTCAATTTGTCGACCATGTCCAGATTACTGTTGCTGAAACCGTTGGCTTAGAAGGACGAGCAGGCTACTACGAATCAGCAGGTGCATTGCGAGACATGGTGCAAAACCACCTGATGCAGCTTTTCTGCTTGACAGCAATGGAGCCTCCTAACTCTCTCGATGCTGACAGTGTTCGCAATGAGAAAGTGAAAGTGCTGCAAGCGACCCACCTGGCAGATTTAGAAAATCTGGAACTTTCAGCTATTCGAGGGCAATATACCGCAGGCTGGATGGGAGGAAAATCTGTCCCTGGCTATCGGGATGAGGAAGGTGCTGATCCTAAATCCACAACTCCAACCTATGCTGCTCTCAAGCTCTACGTTGATAATTGGCGCTGGAAGGGAGTGCCTTTCTACCTGCGAACGGGTAAACGGATGCCTAAAAAGGTGACTGAAATAGCCATCCAGTACAAGGAGGTTCCTTACCTGATGTTTCAGTCTGCCTCAAAGCAGGTGAATCGCAACGTGCTAGCTCTGCGTATTCAACCTGATGAAGGAATTTCAATGCGGTTTGAGGTGAAGACTCCGGGCAACTCACTCAGAACTCGCTCTGTCGATATGGACTTCCGCTACGACACGGCATTTGGTCAGGCAAATGCAGACGCTTACGGGCGGTTGCTGATTGACTGTATGTTAGGGGATCAAACCCTATTTACTCGGGGTGACGAAGTAGAAGCATCCTGGCGTATTCTCACGCCGCTGCTAGAAGTCTGGGATGCTCCTGCTCCTGCAGAAGTGATTCCCCTTTATGAGGCTGGCACCTGGGAACCCGTTGAAGCTGAAATGCTGCTGAACCGGGACGGGCGAAACTGGCGTAGGCTTTAGGTGAGAGGCTGGGGGAAAGTTAGAGGATTTTGATCTCACTGGCTCTATCTCTGATTTTGCTTTTGTCAACAGTTCCAGTTCAGTATTTCAATTTATTACAACTCATCACTAACCTAAACGAGACAAATGACAACCCCAATCGTCGCCCTACAAAAACCGAAGGATATCTCCCTCGACGAGATTGAGGCAGAGCTTGGCAAAATTTGGCGTAGCCAGAGCGGTGGTGGTGCCACTCGTGCCGCTACGTTTAGCATGGTCGTCTATGAACCAGAAGAATTTCAGCAGCTCTTGGCAGCTCTTGGCTTTTATGATGGGCCCATTGATGGCATTCATGGACCACTCACCAAAACTGCAATTACAGAAGCTCAGAAAATCTATGGGCTACGGGTGACTGGACGGGTTGATTCTGAAACCTTGGCACGGCTACGCGAAGAATTTGCCAAGCAGCCTGCCGAGCGGATAGAGATTCCAAATATTAACGCTAGAGGATTTAGCATTAGTGATGCGATCGCTGCTCAAAACCCTTGTCGCATCATTACTCTCTCTCCGGTACTAGGAGAAGATGAGGGTGTGACTGCTCAAGTGTCTGCCTACTGTCCAATTCAAAAAAGTAGCGCTAGCAATCTGATTTGCTGTGAGTACATTACCCTGCGCGGCACTAAAGCAGCACTGGAACGGGTCACTGATCTCGTTGCTTCTCTGATGATCCCCGAACTGCCCAAGTTTGTCTGGTGGAAAGCAACGCCCAATCCTGAGCAGGAACTTTTCAAACGGCTGTCAACGTCCTGCCAGTGCCTCATTCTTGATTCCTGTTATTTCAGCGATCCAGAATCCGAATTTCTCAAGATGCAGGAGCTGATTGAAGCAAGAACCTATATTGCTGACTTGAACTGGCATCGGCTTGCTTCCTGGCAAGAACTCACGGCTGCTGCATTTGACCCCCCAGAGCGACGAGCTGCCCTGGGAGAAGTCGATCGAGTCACCATTGACTACGAAAAAGGAAACGCGGCTCAGGCGTTGATGTTCTTAGGTTGGCTTGCTAGTCGGCTAGAGTGGGAACCCGTTGCCTTCACTGAAGAGGGAGGCGACTACGACCTGAAACACGTCAAGTTCAACGGTTCTAACGGTCGGCAGATAGAAGCAGAATTGGCGGCTATTCCTACGGCTGATTGGGGAGAGATTCCCGGTGATATGGTTGGACTGCGTTTGACTTCGACCAACCTAAATGCTGATTGCTGCACCATTCTCTGCTCTGAAACAACGGGCTGTATGCGAATGGAGGCTGGAGGAAGCGCTCAAGCCTGTCGCACCGAGCAGGTAACTCCGATGTCTGACCAACGGGCAGAGTCTTTACTCAGCCAGCAGCTACAGCGCTGGGGGCGAGACATGCTGTATGAGGAAAGCTTGGCAGTCGTAGCAAAAATTCTACGCCTATTGCCTGCCTGACAACGGATTTCTGGGGTGAATGGCAGCACGGCGGAGCCGCGCTGCCATTCATGCTTTAAAGAGTGATTCATGTAGGAGGTCAGCCCTGTAGTAGCTTTGCTAAAGCTTGGAGACTGCTGGACAGTCTTTGATATACCACCGCCAGGGAATATCTGTACCTTGGGTTAGCCCAATGCGAGTTGTCTGGACAAAGGCGATCGCCCCCTGCTCCAACTTGTGCTCAAAGGTCGGGCTGCGATGCTCTAGCCAAAGCGGTTGTCGAGGTGAAAGCGCCTGAGCGCTTAGGCTTAAGTCAATGTTGAAGGCACGGCACAGTTTACCAGGACCGGCTGCAATCCGGTTGAGTTTGCGTTCTGTTTGGCGATCGCTCCAGGGCGGCACCGTTTCCAATTCCAGCGCCCGAATCAATACCGCACTGGGTACCCCATCCAAATCGGTCACTACATTCAGGCAGTGATACATTCCATAGATTAGGTAAACGTAAGTCATGCCAGCAGCCCCAAACATTATCTGATTGCGCTTGGTCGGTCGTCGGTAAGCATGGCAAGCTGGATCGCCAGGGGCGTATGCCTCTGTTTCAACAATCAATCCCCGATAAATCTGTCCAGATTCAACCTGACGAACTAGAGTACAGCCCAGTAAATCTGGAGCAACTTCCGTCGAGGGACGGGACAACCACTCAGGGGTAATGGGTTGACGAGCATTTTGAGCCGAATTTTCAGAGGATGGCTGTGGCAGAATTGAATTCACAAATTTTGCGATCGCGCTTTAACTTGATAGGATTGGAACAGGTCTAATCAGACCGTTTAAACATCTAACTCAAATTCTTTAATTGCTCAAATTCTCATAAATTTGGCTATTGCTCGATTTTGCTGCTCCGTTAGCTCACGCTGACTGAGTGTCACTCAGCTTTTTGTGTAACCCCTTGTATAAGCGAGACGCAAAAGAAAAACATGGATGTCAAACTAATTTTATTGGCGCTGACCCCTATCTTCATTTTGTCCTGTCTGTTTTTTGGCACACGCAACGGTTTTTACGATACCGACAACTATCACGGCAACGGCTCCGCTCACTAGTCTTTAGACGGCGAGGACAGCCTCACGTTTGGTGCCCTGACAATGGCAGGGAGGCTTTACCGTGACAGAACTAGAATGCTTGCCCTATGCAGTTGGTCATGCAGATGAAGGGGTTTGCCTGTTGGTGCAAATGGGACCCTATCGAGTCCTGCTAGATTGTGGGTTAGAAGATCTGTCTTTGTTTAAAGATAGCTCCAAGCAGGCACCTCCAGCAGATTTGGTTCTTTGCACCCATGCTCATCCCGATCATGCCAGAGGGCTTTTAGCGCTGCATCGGACTTTCCCAAAACTACCGATTTATGCCAGTGAGGTCACGGCCCAACTGCTTTCGCTCAACTGGTTGGGTGAAGACGTGCCGATGTTTTGCCATGCATTACCCTGGCGATCGCCCGTCGAGTTTCTAGATGGGCTAAGTGCGGAACTTTACCCCGCCGGTCACCTACCCGGGGCTGCTGCGCTGCTGCTCACCTACACCACCTCTGAACGCCCCTATACCCTGTTTTACACGGGAGATTTCTTGCTCTCTAGCTCCCGCCTGGTTGAGGGACTTCCCCTAGAAGAATTGCGCGGGCTTAAACCCGACGCTCTAATTGTTGAAGGCACCTATGGCACAGCCCGCCACCCTCATCGCCGTCAGCAAGAAAACCAGCTTGCCGAGAGGATTAATCGGGCGATCGCCGAGCAGCAATCTGTTTTGCTGCCCACTCCAACTTTGGGGTTAGGACAAGAATTGCTGATGCTGTTGCGAAGCCACCACCACTTTACCGGTCGCAATCTTGATATCTGGGTCGATAACACTGTCGCAGCAGGCTGTGATGCTTACCTTGACCTTCTGTCCTATTTCCCTAGCGCTGTTCAGAACTTTGCTCGCCATCAACCGCTCTTTTGGGACGAGCGCATTCGTCCTCGGGTTCGACGGCTGAGCCATGAACCAAATAATGGCAAAACGGCACCTCAACTCAATCATCCCTGTATCATCCTCACTCACAAGTCAGCAAATTTCAGCCAATATTGCCACCCCGACACTGGACCCTGGCTGCTGCTGCTGCCCCAATACCCAGGTCGCGTGGATTCAGTGGAATCTTTCATCGTGCAGAAGCTGCAAACCTCCAAATCTCTGCAATCTCAAATTCAGGCAGGACAACTGCTCGTAGATACCTACTTACTGGGCGATCACTGTGATGGTCCCGGCACAACTCAGCTAATTCACAACCTGCGCCCTCAACATATTGTTTTTGTTCATGGTTCTCCAACCTATCTGTCAGATCTGACTAGTTTGGAGGAGCTACAAAATCGCTATCATCTGCACTCTCCTGCTGCTGGAGTGCGAGTCGAGTTGCCAGTGGGTGAAACCTTCCTGCAACCTGCTGCACCAGAAACCCACTACGAAGGAGAGTTAACTGAACTTGAAACGGCAATCATGGTAACGCTGCCCGATGCTTTAACTTCTGATCCACGCTGGCAAAATTTTGCTGATACAGGTTTAGTAGAAGCCCGCTGGCAAGGCGAAGAACTGGTTTTACGTGGGCTATCCCAGCGAGAGCTACTTAGCCGAGATAGCGAAACAAAAGTCTCCGTCAGCATCGAGTGCTGTCAAAATTGCCTCCACTATCGGGGACAGCGTTGCTGGAATCAAGCTTCTCCCTTGTTTGGCTTTAAAGTCACACCAGAAGGCTACTGTCCTGCCTTCGAATTTAGCCCCTCAGCCATAGAAGGAATGCTCGACGACGCAGAAAACTAAGCTTGAAGCCTGAGAAGCTTTGCTCACGCCAAAGCAAAAGGAATGGGGTAAGGCTAAACCTTACCCCATTCCTTATTTGTACGAGAACAGCAAACTTGACTTAGAAGAACACAGGGCTTTATACCCCGAAAGATGACTCAATCTTGGTTATTCTGGGTTGGATTCTGGATGACGATTGCGGATCTGTTCGGCTTCAGGACAATCATCAGAAACCATTGGTTCAACATCACCTCTAGGAACAGTGGCTAGTTTTTGGGTAACTGCTCCAATGCTCTCTAGTCGAACCATTTCTTCCCAAGAGCAGCTTTCATCCTCTTCTTCCGTCTCGTAGCGGAGCGTGACCAGATCTCCTTCAATATCAAGGATGCGGGCACGTTCAATCCAGCGTTGCTGATCCCGCAAGAAAATCCAGACCTCGCGACCATCACAACAGAGTTGGTAGATCTTGCGGTGTAGCATATATCGCTCCTCCTGAGCAGGTAACTTTCAAATACTTGACCAAGCCGCGACTCTTGAACTACTGAATATAGCTTTCAAGTCTTGCAGCAAATCTGGTCTAGTTGGCCATGTCAAATGGGGCTTAATGAAATTTTGACCAGAAATAGAAATTTCTAAACAGGTAGGCTGCTAACAACCCGTTTTCAACGAAATAGTGTTATGAGGTAGCACTCAATAACGAGGTGTCGCTCACAGATAGCGTGCTGGTTGCGTCGGGAAGCCGAGCTTGGATCAAGCGGTAGGAAACGCTCTCAGGGCTTCTTCCAGAATCACAAGCAGCCGTTAAAGTGATCATCATAGAGCTAGTAAAATTTTAGGGAACTCAACTCAAGGCGATCGCAACCGAATTTAAGGCAATTAAAGCTTGAGTTGGATGACTTGTGAAGGGGGCAAGTTTGCATTCTAGGGATAATATGAGGACAAATTGCCAGATGTGTTAGCTTTCAGGGTTAGGCGCTTAGAACACGGTTAAGCCGATTTGCTAGAGTTCACGCCTAATGGCTAAGTTTAAAACATCTAACTTTACCCATCATTCTAGCGACTGTTGAGCAAAGTTTGGGGATCAATCGACCAGAATCTGGGCTAGAAGCTACAACGCTAGCATAGAACTAGCTGAGTCAAGATTTAGTGAAATTTTTGAGACATTATTTGAAATTTTTGCGTTGCAGGTTTAGACCGTTCATATTCCTATATAAAGCTGCAAACTTTGAAGCTCTGAGAAATTAGGATTAGCTCATTTGTTTGATTGAAGACAACGGACCGAAAAAAACATGTTATTGCATCTCAGCACCTGGACTGAAGTAGAAGCCTACTTGACCCAATCTCAAGGCATCATTTTGCCGATTGGCTCAACGGAACAGCATGGACCAAGTGGACTGATTGGCACGGACGCAATTTGTGCTGAGGCGATCGCTCGTGGCGTAGGAGACTCTACTCGAGCGATAGTTGGCCCAACTATCAATGTAGGCATGGCACTGCATCACACTGCTTTCCCAGGCAGTATCAGTCTACGCCCCAGCACCCTGATTCTAGTAATCCGAGACTACCTGATCAGTTTGACCAGAGCGGGGTTTACAAAGTTCTTCTTCATTAACGGACACGGTGGTAATATCGCTACGCTCAAGGCTGCTTTCTCTGAAAGCTATGCCGTTTTGTCAGACTTAAATCTACCGAATGCCGATCAGGTGCAGTGCCGCCTTACTAACTGGTTTACTTGTAGCTCAGTGCAGCACTTGGCCAGAGAGCTATATGGTTCACAGGAAGGCTCTCACGCTACTCCTAGCGAAGTTGCATTGACCCAATACGTTTACCCTGAAGCAATCAAGCAAGCTGAACTGTCGCCCGAAGTTGCCTCTGGACATCCCATTTATGGGGCTGCTAATTTTCGACAGCGTTACCCCGATGGGCGTATGGGTTCTAACCCTAATCTGGCAACCCCAGAACACGGCAGACAATTTTACGAATTGGCAGTCAAGGAGCTAAGCAATAGTTATTTGCAGTTTCTTAATTCAGTGTGAAATTCAGCACAGAACTAGAAACAAACAATTTACCTACTTTTTGAAGAGAAATCCTGTAGAAAACTGCGCTCCAAAAAAATGCATCTATAACTATTTTGTTGCAGTCACTTTAAGCTTGTTTCAAGCAATTATGATAGCAAGAGTGCTGTTTCAAAAAGTTAATAAAAAATCGATTAGATAGGGAGTATCAGTGTATCTACCAATTCTCTCTGGCTAGCTTGCTTCCTCGCAAACTGTACGGTTCAGGCATTGAAGAATCTTTTTTAGACAACGTTCGCTGCTACAAAAGTTAGGGAATGATGTCTATATTGAACAGCCGCTTGTTAAATAGATGGTTCACATAATGCCTGCGAGGGAAGGGGTTGGCATGACAAACCCTGAAAATAGATTGTCTTGTCGTCTGGACAGCACACCAGAGTCCGAAAGAGAGCAGCAGCGTCTCGCTATTCTGACGGAGATGGGTTTGCTAGAAGCTGAAAGTGTGCCAATTTTTGAGGAAGCTACCCAAACAGCGGCGCATTCTTTGAACGCACCGATTTGCATTTTAGGATTGATAGATCGCGATCGCCAGTGGTTTAAGTCAGCTATTGGACTGTCTAGAATTGGCTTGATGAATAGTCTGGCATCTTCTCGCCAGCTTCCTCGCGAAGAGGCTTTCTGTACCCATGTTGTAGACAGCCATCAAATATTAGTCATTCACGATACCCTAACCCATTCTGCTTTTGCTAATAGCCTACTCGCTCAGCAGTACGGCATTCGAGCCTACTTGGGTGTGCCGTTGCTGATGTCTACGGGGTACTGCTTAGGGACGCTGGCAGTTATGGAGTTAGCGCCCCGTCACTTTACAACTAAAGAAATTGAATTTTTGGAGTTGATTGCTCGTTGGAGTGTGAGTGAGTTTGAGCGAAATCATTTGCTGAAACAAATGCAACTGGCTCGGCCCGCTGTTGGGGCACAACTTGAGCAGCCCATTGCAAGTGCGATTCCTAAATCTTCAGTGGCGACTAACCCTTTGGCAAATTCGGTTAAAGTCAACCTGATTGCTCAAATGACGCAGGAGCTTTGTACCCCTCTGACTTCAATCTTGGGAATGGCCAGCGTTCTTAATCGAGAAATTTACGGACCTTTGACAGACAAGCAAAAGGAATATATGGATATTGTCCATCACAGTGGACAGTACCTTTTGTCGCTAGTTAACGAGATTTTAGAGTTAGGTGCTCTAGATGACAGCAATCAGGGATTGAGTCTTACATCCGTAGATATCGAAATGCTGTGTCAGCAAGTCATTAACACTTTAAAGCAGGTTGCGCAGCGCCGCGACCAACAGCTTCGATTAACGGTAGAGCCTGGACATCGCATCTGGGTGCTAGACAAAGACAAAGTGCGCCAAATGCTCTATCACTTGATATTTGGCATCATTCAGTCTGCTAGTACTGAAAGCATCTTGCGGATTCACGTTTCCCGCAAGTTAAACCAACTGGTGATCAAAATTTGGACTTCTCATCCGTGGCTGGGAGATGGACTGCCTCAGACGGAATTGCATTTTAATGAGTTAATTTCTCTGGAGGGAGAGGAGCCAAAATTGGTGAAAGGCGATCGCCTTCCTAATGATGGGATGGAAGAAATTCTTGATTCTGCAAATCCCAAGGTAGTTGGCGATCGAGCTAGCGATTTAAAATCAGCATTCGACCAGTCCCATCGAACTAGCAGTCGTCATAGCTTGGGATTAATGCTGACTCGTCAACTTGCTGAGCTACACGGTGGGCAAATCGTGCTTCAGGGTTCTGCAGAAGCAGGCTATCGCTATGTCATCACGTTGCCCCACATGACTGAAGATTAGTGTGTATTCTGAATTGCGGAAGTTAACCTTTCACCAGTGTTTGACTGATCAGACTGAGTGGGAAGATAAAGATTGCGGGTGCGTACTAGTGAGGCAGAGTGCTTGACTGGAATCTCGATGATAAATTCAGAGCCGTTGTCTGGCTGCGAGTGAAATCTTAGGTGTCCTTGGTGTTGGTTGACTACAGTTTGATAGCTGACCGTCAAACCAAGCCCAACACCGTGACCGATTTGTTTGGTGGTGAAGAAAGGGTCAAAGATTCTGGGCTGAAATTCGTAGGGGATGCCGCAGCCGTTATCTGCGATCGCTATTCGTACCCATTCGCCCGTTAGCTCGTCCAAAAAGGACTCTATTCTAATCACGATGGTTTTAGGCTCTGCCTGATCCTGGTGCAGTGCTTCGACCGCATTAATTAACAGGTTCATGAATACCTGATTGAGTAATCTGGGGTAGCACTCAACCGCAGGGACATCGCCATATTGTCGAACTACCTGAATGTCAGACCTGATGTGGTTTTGCAGCACAAAAAGGGTGCTGTCTAGACCTGCCTGGAGGTCTGCTATTTTACAGTGGGCTTCATCTAGACGAGAAAAGCTTCGGAGTGACAGAACTACTTCGCGAATGCGAGTGGCTCCTGCTCTAATTGAGCCAAGAATGCGGGGCATGTCCTGTAATAGGAAGTCTAGTTCAATTTCTCGCGCTAAGTCCTGAAGTGAGGAGTCTGCTTCGGGATAGCGGGTTTGGTAGTGGCTCAATAGCCGCAGCAAATCTTTGATGTAGCGCTCGATGTAGGGAATGTTGCCGTAGATAAAGCTGACCGGATTGTTGATTTCGTGGGCGACACCTGCCACCAGTTGTCCCAGGCTAGACATTTTTTCGCTTTGGATTAACTGCGCCTGGGTTTGCTGTAAGTCATGGAGCAGTGAGGCGAGATGTTCGGCTTGGGCGGCGCTGGCGATCGCCTGCTGCTGGGTTTGGGCATAGAGGTGCCCTTGCTGAATTGAAATCGCTAACTGATCTGCAACAGCCTGGGCCAGCTTTTGGTCATCCCTTGACCAGTAGCGAATGTGGGAACACTGATTGAGGTAAAGAATGGCCTGGAGGGTGCCATTTGCCTGGACTGGAACTACCAGCGACGACTTGATTTGAGCAAGCTGATATTCCTGGTTATCAGCGCCAATTCGGGCATCTTGGGTGATATCTGAGATGACGACCTGCTGACGATGTTGAATGACCCATTGGGTAATCGGGCCATTCGTATCAAAATCGTCTAGAGAGGCAGGCAAAGGTGGACGGCAAACCTCAAACAGGTGCTTGCGTCTAAAAACAGTCGCATCTGACTCTAAAGGAGAGGAAGGAGAGGTGACGGACTGTTTATGGTCTTCCTCCAGGTCTTCAACCCGATGTACCAGGCAGCGATCGATTTCTAAAACGTCGAGCAGTTGGGCGATCGCCTCGGTCAGAATTGTTTCTAGCTTAAGGCTCTGGCGTGTTTGTGTTGTGATTTGATTAACGAGCTGTTCTCGCCGTGCCTGCTTTTGGGTTTTTTCGTAAAGCTGCGCCTGACGGATGGCAATCTCAAGCTGCTGGGCGATCGACTGCATAAAGTCAACCTCGGACTTGGACCAGCGACGAGGGCGATCGGCAAGGCAGGCGATAAACCCAGTTGAATTTTCTCGTCCCTGCACGGGTACCAGCAGGTTAGCGTGTGCTCCTAAGATTTGCAGTTTTGACTGAGCGAAATGATGGTGCCCAGGTGAGAACCAATTCGCAATTGAAGCTAAGCCCAGAGGCGCGGAGGTACTTCTAGCACTGACAATTAGTTCTCCAGCTTCAATTAGCGGTGCAACAGAGCTAAATCGGGAGAGTGGATAGTTTCCCAACTGAGAGGCATAACCATCAACCATTTGTTCACAGACGACGTGAACTCGCTGGGTATCTTTGACATACCAGAAAAAGATGCACCGCTCCAGGCTTAATAACGTTGCCACCTCGTCTACAGCAGTTTGGAGGACAACTTTAAGCTCCAGGGAATTGCGAATGCGATCGACAATCCGACGCAGGAGTGCATTCTGCTGAATCGGATCTTGAAATCTGCGTGTCAATAGCTTGTGAATTCGGTAAAAAAAGGGGCGCACGAGAAAAAAGCTAGCGAAGATCTGACGCAAATCACCCAAACATATTGCTTGAAGCCAACATTAACCGCACTTTAAGCAGAAACAACGGAGGTAGACTGCACCAATCTCTAGCCAACGCACTAAAACCTGATATACATCATTGCTTATTGAGCATCTAGCTTCTGGTAGACAAATTCAGTAGCTTACTTAACTTTATTCAAAAATTTAGAGAGTGACCAGGATCACTCTTCTTGCTGAGATTAGTCACTCGTTTCCAGCAGTCTGCCATCAGGGTTAAGCGCTGCTACCTCCAATCTCTGTCTGTCGACTCACCTCGTCATCCTGTACAACATCACATATTAGTTACATACCTTAACGCTTCTCATATTGATTCCCCTAATTCCTATGTCTGCCCAAATTAAGCCTCAATCGGACATTGCCCAATTGGTTGAGAAGATTCTCTCCTCTCGTAAGATCACCCGGGCTGACCAGCGCCGCTTTATGTCTACAGCTTTGTCTAAAGTACGGCTCAGCCATGATGATCAGATTCAGGTGAACCGAGTTTTTGATGGACTGCGCAGCGGACTGTTGAAGGTTGTGGATTAAAGTGAAGAGGTTGGTCTGACTGTTGACCAGGCTGATTGGAAGCTGGGAAATTATGTCTTCACAAGTCCTTGATCTGCTGCTGCGTCGCTGTCGGTTAATTCATCTTGATCAGCCTGCTGAAACGGTTGATATTGCCATTCAGGCTGGAAGGATTGTGGCGATCGCCCCTCACCTTGACCAGTCGGCTCAGCTAGAGCTAGATATTCAGGAGCAAATGGTCAGTCCGCCATTTGTGGAGTCGCATATTCACCTAGATTCTGCTCTGACAGCGGGGGAGCCTCGTTGGAATCAAAGTGGCACGTTGTTTGAAGGTATTGAGATTTGGCGCGATCGCAAGCAATCGTTGACGATAAAAGACGTAAAGCAACGGGCGATCGCCACCCTCAAGCAGCAGGCGATGCAGGGAGTGCTATTTGTCCGCAGCCATGCTGACGTAAGTGAACAAAACCTGATTGCGCTCAAAGGTTTGCTAGAAGTCCGTGAAGAAGTGAAAGACTGGATCACGCTGCAAGTGGTTGCCTTTCCGCAAGATGGCGTGTACGACGGGTCTAAGAACGAAGAACTGATGGAAGAAGCGCTGCGATTGGGCGTTGATGTGGTCGGTGGCATTCCCCATTACGAACTAACCCGTGAAGATGGGGTGCGATCAATTCACCGCATCTTTGAACTAGCGCAAAAGTACGATCGCCTCATTGACATTCACTGTGACGAGATTGACGATGACCAGTCTCGCTTTTTGGAAGTCGTCGCTGCTTGTGCTCTGCGGACAGATATGGGGGCACGGGTAACTGCCAGCCACACCACTGCTTTTGGCTCTTACAACAACGCCTATGCCTTCAAGCTATTGGGCTTTTTGCAGCGCACACCAATCAACTTCATCGCTAATCCGTTGATTAACATCACGCTTCAGGGACGGGCAGACACCTACCCCAAGCGACGTGGCGTAACGCGAGTCAAGGAACTCTGGCAGCAGGGACAAAACGTTAGCTTGGGTCACGATTGTGTTCAAGATCCCTGGTATAGCTTAGGTACGGGCAACATGCTAGATGTGGCAAGCATGGCAGTTCACGTTTGTCAGATGACGGGCACTCCAGAAATTGATGCTTGCTACAACATGATTACCTGGCATGGTGCAAAGACATTGCACATTGAAGATCAGTACGGCGTTGAGGTGGGCAAACCCGCAAACTTAATTGTGCTGGATGCGGGCGATCGCTATGATGCTATCCGTCGTCGTGCTACCGTCCGCTATGTCATTTCCCGAGGAAAACTGTTAGCTCATACAGAGCCACCCAACCCCCAGTGGAAAGGTGAGAGTAAAGATGAAGGATAAAACCGCTCCATAGCTTCTATGGTGAAGGATTGGCATACCTTCATGGGTTCCTCCCGCTGGGAGGAGAGCAATAAAGAACAATTAGCTCAGGAACAATTTTTAGAGTTAGATGTGAGAAAAAAGTGGCTGACTGCAATAGCGCTGGCAGGTTTTGGGTTTCTGATGTTTGTGGTTGTTTCGCTAAACCTGTGGGCATCTCAACCTGCTGTGCAACCAGAATTTGCTGCTCAGTCGGAACCCGTCCCTTCTACGATTCCGGTGAGTGAACTGCGATACGAGGTGTATACGCTGCCCCAGAGCATTGTGCATACGCTGTTGATTCCTATAGGGGAGCGGTTTACGGTTGTTCCGGCGGTCGCCCCTTCTGCCAATACGATCGAAGAGTTTGCAGTGGAATATGGGGCGATCGCTGCCATCAATGGCGGCTTCTTTGACCCCGAAAATCTGAAATCGACTTCATATGTTGTGCTGAATGGCGAACAGGTTGCCGATCCGCGAGATGACGAGCTGCTAGTCAGCAACCCTCAACTCATTCCTTACTTAGACAAAATTTTTAACCGAACTGAATTGCGTCAATATCGCTGTGGGCAAACGGTCCGCTACGACATGTCCTTACACGAACAAGCTGTGCCACCGGATTGTGAATTACTGAGTGCATTGGGAGGTGGACCTCGCTTGTTACCAGAACTCACTTCTGTGCAGGAAGGATTCTGGCACGTGGTTGATGGTGAGATTCGTCGCGATCCATTAGGAATAGAACGCCCCAATGCCAGATCTGCGGTGGGAATCACCCGTGAAGGCAACATTATTCTTGCAATGGTAGCTCAACAACCTGAAGCACCCGCTAATTCTGGAATGACTCTGCAAGAATTAGCTAATTTCCTCAAAAATCTGGGCGCTGAGCAAGCAATGAATTTGGATGGTGGCGGATCAGCGTCCTTTTATTTTGATGGTGAAGCAGTTTATGGCAAGCTCGATGAAGCGGGCGATCGCGTCGTGCGATCGGTTAAGTCGGTGTTGCTAGTTCGTGAGAATTCGTAGTTGATGGGTTGGCGATCGCAGTAAAGGATTGAGTCGTAAGGAGATCGCTAAGAAAAAGTTTACCCTCAGGTAGGGGCAGGTTTTGCCAAAATCTCTGCAGTTGAGCGACAGCTTTAATGCTAAACCTGCCCTTACAGGTATCTTGTTTGCGAGAAATCTTCTACAACAAAGGGTTAGAGGATGTTCTTTCTTATTCCCAAATTATTCTAATTGCGTTTACGCTTCAAGCCAAAAGCACTCAGCCCAACTACCACCAAAGCAGACACCGTAGCTGGCTCTGGCACAAGGACGGGCGGACGGCGCAGCATCGTGGCTTGCTCGTAGTCGTAGGCATAGCCAATAATTTCTGCCTCGCCAAAATAGTTGCCCATAAACTCTAGCGACATCGGAATTCCTTCTTTGGAATAGCCCATCGGCACGGTAATTCCTGGTAAGCCTAAAATGTTGGCTTCAAATCGCGCAGGAAGGCTACCGTAGGTCGCATAAACTTCGTTTGCCTCTTCTCCTTGCGGCGGTGCAAGGTAGTTGAGGGTCGGGAAGACGAATGCGTCAATGCCCTTTGCTTCCATAAAGTCTTCGTATTCTAAAGTTCGTAGTTTGGCGATCGCCTCCAACGCCTGATCTACAAGCGGCAAATCTTCCCAGGGTTTAGCATCTCCCGCAGCGATCGTATCGGCAACCTGTTTGACGTAATCGTAGAATTCATAGTCCTCTGGCAAAATGTCGAGCAAATCAACAAAGGACTTAATCTCATCGTCGTCGTAACTCTTGATTAGTTGCTCATAGTAATAGGCTCGACTTTGAAGGTTACGCGAACTGTCGGTGGGATAGTCGTAAGGTGGATTGCCATTCACCAAGTAGTCAATAAACCAGGTTTCGTGAGCTGGAATATCAACCTCAACTAAAGTTGCGCCTTGTGCTCTCAAGTCCCGTTTGGCTTGCTCAAATGCCTCAGAAATTTGGGGGTCTAGCGGGAAACTTTCACCCTTAGCCGGATCGCCCTTACCAATATAAGAACGAGGCAAACCCAACACCACCCCTTCCAGGGAAGTATCATCTAGAGCGCTACTGTAATCCGGCGATTCAGGAATTTCTGGAATGTATGGGTTCCAAATATTGTTGGGGTCAAAATCAACCAGTGCTTCCATTGCGAAGGCGACATCTGCAACCGATTTTGCCATTGGCCCAACTGCGTCTCGCTCTGCAACCAAGGGCCAGGTGCCATCTACTGAGATGAGTCCGGCGCTGGGCTTGAGTCCTACCAGTGAATTGTGAGCGCTGGGTACTCGAATTGAGCCGCCCGTTTCACCCCCCATTGCAAACATGGCAAAGCCAGCGGCGATCGCTGCCCCCGATCCACTACTAGAACCACCGGGAGTGCGATCAGGAGCATAGGGATTGATCACTGGGCCATATGCTTCGCTGATGCCGTCGTAGGAAAAGGCCCAGGTGCTCATGTTTGCTTTACCCAGAATGACTGCTCCAGCTTCGCGCAGTTGGCTCACTGAAAACGCATCATCTTGAGCAATAAGTGTCTTAAAAACTTCGACTCCGTTAGTAGTCGGTAGTCCTTCTACGTCATAAGAATCTTTGATCAGAACGGGAATGCCGTGCAGCGGACCTAATACAGTTCCTTGCGATCGCAACTCATCTAACGCTGCTGCATCTTCAAGGGCATCAGGATTCAGATACGCAACTGAGTTGATAGTGGGGCCAGCCTGGTCAAACTCAGCAATGCGGTCAAGGTACATCTGCGTCAGTTCGCTGCTCGTCAGCGTTCCTTCACTAAATGCGGCACTCACATCCAAAATTGTTGCTTCATCTAGCGGAGTCGAGAACGTTGCTGCTTCTGCGGCTATTGGAATGAGTCCTAGTAATAGAGATGGAGTTGCCACCAAAACGGCTTTCTGAAGGCATCTAGTCATTAAGTATCACATCCTCACTTGATTACTACAGATTTAACGGGGGCTGATAAGAATTAATTGAGGTAACGTGAGCAAGTTGAATCTGTTTAACTCGGTTAAACGCAACTTTTCCATGACAAAACAATTGCTCAAAGGCAATATCTTGATCTTCTTTAGAAGTCTTCCAGAAAACATTTTTAGGACGGTATTTTACGCCGATCATAAATGAAGTTTTTAAGAGTACCTCTAAAGATAGATTCAGTTAAAGTTAAGGAGAAGAGATTAGCTTGAATGGAGAAAAATGCTCTGTAGCTTGAAGTTAAGTTCCATTCGCAGATACTTTCGTAACTTCTACTACAGTTCATGAAAAGTTTATATAGGGGCGCATAGCAATTACGATTTACCTTCAGAAATCAGATCTCTGACTTCTTTGAAAAGTCAAAGGTTTAGCATTCGAACTTAGAGGAGTGCTATAAAATTGCTATGTTTTGATCCAGTAAAAAGTAAGCTCCTGATTTTTGATTTCCAGGTATAAATTGTTGTATATGAAGGGCTAGATATGCAGAGTTTAGGAGTAGTTTGTGCTACTACGCTAAGTCTTTTAGTGCTAATTGGATTAACTTCAAACTCACTTCCATTAGAACTTAACAAAGTGAGTGGAACCCTGATTTCTGCTCCAGGCGTTGCACTTCCTGAAGGTGCGATCGCCTACATCACGCTCTTAGACGTATCGCCCCGACAAGATGTAGAATCCAGCATCATCGCTCGACAAACTATCACTGATCCTGATCAACTTCCCATTGCATTTGAAGTACTCTATAATCCCAACCAAATTCGCTCTGATCATCTCTACGCAATCCAGGCGCAAGTTACTACGGAAGGGAGAGTTGTTTTAAGAAATTGCTCAGCTTATCCAGTGATCACTCAAGGGAATCCGTTTGTAATTGAGGTTTTGGTTGATTTGGTGGAGTAGACGGACAACTATGCATAAAACAAAGTTTTGCTGTAACAGGAGTAGGGACAGTAGTAGTGATGAATATTGTTGAAACGCTTAAAGATGACTACAGCAGGTTTCCTAAAGACCAAACCTATAGTCTTTATGCGGGAGATGTTTACTTCAAAGACCCGATGAATCAGTTTCGGGGGTGCGATCGCTACAAATTAATGATTGGCTTCATCGACACCTGGTTCATCAATCCCAAAATGGATTTGCATCAGATTCAGCAAATGGGAAATCAGATTAGAACTGAGTGGACGCTGAGTTGGAATACGCCTTTGCCCTGGAAGCCGAGAATTGCGATCGCAGGCTGGAGTGAACTGGAGATTAACCAGGATGGCTTAATCTGTGCTCACATCGATTACTGGCACTGCTCCCGGCTGGATGTCGTGAAGCAACACTTTTTTCTAAAGGACAAATCCCCCAGCGCGAACCGCACCGAAGAAAAACCGATAGATTAAAAGAACGTAAATATTTAAGTCGTTTCTTAGGTGGGTTCGATTATCCATGCGCGTAATCTTGATGACGGGTAAGGGAGGGGTGGGCAAGACCTCAGTCGCAGCCGCGACGGGTCTGCGTAGCGCAGAATTGGGTTATCGCACCCTCGTCCTCAGTACCGATCCGGCACATTCCCTGGCAGATAGCTTTGACATAGAGCTAGAACACGCTCCCCGCGAGGTGAGTCCTAACCTGTGGGGTGCAGAACTGGATGCGTTGATGGAGCTAGAAGGAAACTGGGGTGCTGTCAAACGTTACATTACTCAAGTGCTTCAGGCGAGAGGGCTAGAAGGCATAGAGGCTGAAGAGTTAGCTATTCTCCCTGGTATGGACGAGATTTTTAGCCTGGTGCGGATGAAGCGGCACTATGACGAGGGCGAATTTGACGTACTCATTATTGACTCTGCTCCGACTGGAACTGCGCTGCGGCTATTGAGCCTGCCGGAGGTAGCGGGTTGGTATATGCGGAGATTCTACAAGCCGTTGCAAGCAATGTCTGTGGCGCTGCGTCCGCTGGTAGAGCCACTGTTTCGCCCGATCGCCGGATTCTCATTGCCCAACAAAGAGGTAATGGATGCGCCCTTCGAGTTTTATGAACAGATTGAGGCGTTGGAGAAAGTCTTGACTGACAATACTCAAACTTCAGTACGGCTAGTCACCAACCCTGAAAAGATGGTGATTAAAGAATCGCTCCGTGCCCACGCTTACCTCAGCCTTTATAACGTGGCAACCGATATGGTTGTGGCAAATCGAATCATTCCTGACGAAGTGACTGATCCATTTTTCCAGCGGTGGAAGGAAAATCAGCAGCAGTATCGCCACGAAATCCACGAAAACTTCCACCCTCTGCCTGTGAAAGAAGTGCCGCTCTACTCAGAGGAAATGTGCGGCATGGAAGCACTTAATCGGCTGAAAGAAACGCTGTACGCCGATGAAGACCCAACGCAGGTTTACTACAAAGAAACAACGTTGCGGGTAGTGCAAGACCAGAATCAATACAGCCTAGAAGTTTACCTGCCGGGAATTCCCAAGGATCAAGTTGAGCTAACCAAAACGGGAGATGAGCTAAACATTCGCATTGGCAACCATCGCCGCAATCTGGTTCTGCCTCAAGCGCTAGCAGCACTTCAGCCTGCTGGAGCCAAAATGGAAGAAGATTACCTGAAGATTCGCTTTGCGGATGCGGTAAAGGTGGGGTAGCGATTAGCGCTCCGCGCAACTCCGCAGGAACCGCCTCCAAACCCAGTTTACGAGTTAGGCGCTTCCGTTAGCTGCTCTAACTCGTCACGGGTCATCGGCTGGTCAGCTAGAACATAGAAGGTTCCCTGCAATGTAGAGAGCAGATTGAGATATTCCGTTTCGCCGTTTCTGGAAACTTCGTACACTCTAAAGCCGGGAACTTCGTCATCCGTCTGCGACTCAACCTCGTAGCCCTTGTTTTCCAATTCTTGTTCTAGTGTCCTGGCGACTGCTCGCCACTGCGTGTCCTGAGTTTGCCAGCAGTTTTCCTGACCGCCACAGCCCGGTTCCCCACCAATCGCCGCGTGGGGAATTTCTGCTGAAAACGAACCCGTGATTTCTGGCGAAGGAGTAGGGGAAGATGCGGGGGAAGCGGTTGGAGAAGGCTGCGTAGAGTCTAGGGTGCCCTGAGGTGAAGGGGTTGGGCTTGGAGCAGACAAACTGGACTGAGGAGCGGGGCTGGGTGATGCTTGGGGTGAAGGAGTTGGCGAAGCGGGCGCAGGCGCAGTCGGACGCGCAGCCACAGGTGCAGTGGGGCGAGGAGCCACAGGCGCAGCTTGAACAGTTGGTGATGGTGATATGGGTGGTGATGGAACCGCTACAGGTGAAGGGACTGTAGGCGAAGGCGAAGCAGGAAGCTGGGTAATTCGAACTGGCTCTTCAGAGATGGGCAGTTCAGACGTGGAGTGATTAGGCAGCGGCAGCAGCAACACCACAGTATGTAACCCGACTGAAACGATAAACCAGGGTCGCAGCAGCAAACGTAGAGGTGCGGGCAATCTTTTCCAAAGGCGCGGCTGGGTCATGGACTTAACGCAAAAAGTTGGGAAGAAATCAAGGAAATGAGGGCTATGTGAAAGTGGAGCGGTTCCTGCGGAGTTGCGCGGAGCGCTAATCGCCAATTCAACACACGCAACTGCTCTAAAAACTTTTGCAAAAGAAACGGCTCTAGCACAGAGAGTATTGCAAAAGATTTGAAAGCCTGATAGGAGCATCAGCCCCAATCAAAATATCTTTCCTGCTCTAAAAAGCTTACCAGATCTGCCTTCCAGAACAAGCAATTTAGCTAATTCTGTATTCTTCGCAGACCAAAAAAGTCATATAGCTGAAAAAACTAACTTCCTAGTTAGGAATTACTTGCATTAATAGTACAATACAGCCTTGACCCAACTCATGAACAGACGGATGGCGTGTAGCTATCTGTTGACTTAATAACTCACAGGAGTAAACCACAGATTATGAAGATGACAAGGCGCGTCTTTATGGGCGCAGGTGCAGCAATGGCTGCGGTGGCGGCTGGGCAACTAGGGAGAACTGCCCCTGGTCAGGCTCAAATTGCTCCCCGTGGCGATCGCTCAACCCGACTTGCCCAGGCTGGCGGAGTCGTCAATCTTTACTCAGCCCGTCACTATGACACTGATAACGACTTATACCAAAGCTTTACGAACCGGACTGGAGTTCAAGTCAACTTGGTCGAGGCTGAAGCTGACCAACTGATTGAACGGATCAAGAGCGAAGGGGCAAACAGTCCGGCTGATGTGTTCATCACGGTGGATGCAGGTCGTCTCTGGCGGGCAGAAGAGGAAGGCATCTTACAACCAGTCTCTTCCTCTGTGCTGGAGCAAGCCGTGCCAGAAAATCTGCGGCATCCAGAGGGCTTGTGGTTTGGTCTTTCTAAGCGGGCGCGGGTGATTGTCTACAACAAATCACGCGTTAACCCAGCCGAGCTATCTAGCTACGAAGATTTGGCAGACGAAAAGTGGCGGGGACGGCTTCTGGTCAGGTCATCTTCCAACGTTTACAACCAATCCCTCACAGGCTCTCTGCTGGAAGTACATGGGCCAGAGTACACCGAAGAGTGGGCTAGAGGAATTGTCGCTAACTTTGCCCGTCCCCCTGAAGGTGGTGATACGCCCCAAATCCTTGCTGTAGCGGCAGGAGTCGGAGATGTAGCAATCTCTAACCACTACTACTATTTGCGCTTGCTTAACTCTGAGAACCCCGAAGAGCGGGAAGCTGCTGAGCAAACAGCAATCTTCTTCCCCAACCAGCGCGATCGCGGTACCCACGTCAATATTAGCGGTGGCGGCGTACTAGCCAACTCTCCCAACAGAGAAGCAGCCATCCAATTCCTGGAGCATTTGGTTAGCCCTGAAGCTCAAGCAATCTTTGCCCAAGGAAACAGCGAATATCCTGTCTTGCAAGGAGTTGAGCTTGATCCTACGGTTGCAGCTCTGGGTGAATTTAGAGAAGACAGCATTAATGCGTCTGTGTTTGGACGCAATAATCCAGAAGCGCTTCAGATTATGGATCGCGCGGGTTGGGCGTAGAGATGGTAGCTAGGGTTTGCCTAAACCTTTGCTTCTACCCTGTCCTGCTTAAATGCAGCCTGCAACACACCTCAATCTGGAGCAATCCACCAGACGGGTAGGGGCGCAGCATTCGGCAGCAATTCTTGGACCTAAATAGAGTCTTTGCCCGAATGCTACGCCCTTCCAGGGGTTATGCATTCTATAAATGGAAAGGCATCTGCAAGTGGGGTGCCTTTCCATTATTTTTTGAATTGGTACACCTTAATCAGCGCTGCCTTCCATCCTCCCAAGTCTTGTAAAAGTTAAAGAAAACATACTTGCTGTACAAATTAGCGGCTAAAAAAAGTATGGTTTGGAGAAGGTAGCCCCCATTACCCACCGGAAAGTTGCCGCCGCAGACACACAGCAAAGCACTATGTCAGAATCTACGATTGAATCAATTCTTCAAGAAAAGCGATTATTTAATCCCCCTGCTGCTTTTTCTCAGCAGGCCCATATCAAAAGCCTGGAAGAATATGAGCAGCTTTATAAACGGGCTGAGGCTGACCCAGAAAAGTTTTGGGCAGAACTGGCGCAAAAGGAACTGCACTGGTTTGAAAAGTGGGACACAGTGCTGGACTGGCAGCCGCCCTTTGCTAAATGGTTTGTCAACGGCAAAACCAACATTTCCTATAACTGCCTCGATCGCCACTTAACAACCTGGCGGCGTAACAAAGCAGCACTAATTTGGGAAGGCGAACCCGGTGATTCACGTACCCTCACCTATGCCCAGCTTCACCGAGAAGTTTGTCAGTTTGCCAATGCGCTAAAGCATTTAGGAGTGCAGAAAGGCGATCGCGTCGGGATCTACATGCCGATGATTCCTGAAGCGGCGATCGCCATGCTTGCCTGCGCCCGCATTGGTGCGCCCCATACAGTCGTCTTTGGTGGATTCAGCGCTGAAGCATTGCGCGATCGCCTGGTTGATGGGCAGGTAAAACTGGTCATTACAGCAGACGGGGGTTGGCGCAAAGATGCGATCGTGCCGCTGAAAACTCAGGTTGATAAAGCGTTAGCAGATGGCAATGCACCCAGCGTCGAAAATGTGTTAGTCGTACGTCGGACGGGACAAGAAGTTCCGATGCAGCTAAGTGCTCGTGACCATTGGTGGCATGAACTCCAGCCGCAGATGTCAGCCGACTGTCCCGCAGAGCCGATGGACAGCGAAGACGTGCTGTTCATTCTCTACACTTCTGGCAGTACAGGCAAACCCAAAGGTGTGGTGCATACCACGGGTGGCTATAACCTCTACACCCACATGACCACCAAGTGGATTTTTGACCTGCACGATGACGACGTGTATTGGTGTACCGCTGACGTAGGCTGGATCACCGGACACAGCTATATCGTCTACGGTCCACTGTCCAACGGGGCAACCAGTCTGATGTACGAAGGTGCGCCTCGTCCTTCAAACCCTGGCTGTATGTGGGACGTGATCGAGAAGTACGGCGTAAATGTGTTTTACACTGCACCGACCGCTATTCGCGCTTTTATCAAAATGGGTGAAGACTTGCCTAAAGCGAGGGATCTGTCTTCGCTGCGGTTGTTGGGCACGGTTGGCGAACCCATTAATCCAGAAGCCTGGATGTGGTATCACCGTGTAATCGGAGGCGAACGCTGCCCGATTGTCGATACCTGGTGGCAGACCGAGACTGGCGGTATTATGATCACGCCACTACCGGGAGCCATTCCTACTAAACCTGGTTCTGCGACCCGTCCTTTCCCCGGAATTTTGGCGGACATTGTGAATCTAGAGGGCAATTCGGTCAAGGAAAATGAGGGTGGCTACCTGGCGGTGAAGTATCCCTGGCCCGGCATGATGCGAACCGTGTACGGCGACCCCGATCGCTTCCGACGTACCTACTGGGAACACATTCCGCCTAAAGACGGGAAATATTTTTACTTCGCTGGAGATGGCGCACGCCGCGATGAAGATGGCTATTACTGGGTAATGGGTCGGGTCGATGACGTGATCAACGTCGCGGGACATCGCCTTGGCACGATGGAAATTGAATCAGCGCTGGTTTCCCACCCTGCTGTGGCTGAGGCGGCAGTCGTTGGCAAGCCCGATGAGGTGAAAGGGCAAGACGTATTTGCCTTTGTCACGCTGGAGGGCAGCTATACCGCTAGCGATGACCTCAAGAGTGAGTTGAAAAAGCATGTGGTGCAGGAGATTGGGGCGATCGCACGCCCTGGTGAGATCCGCTTTGCCGATGCCCTGCCCAAAACTCGCTCCGGTAAAATTATGCGTCGCTTGTTAAGAACAATCGCCAGCGGTGAAGCAGTCTCTGGGGACACCTCTACGCTAGAAGATATGGGCGTTCTAGACAAACTGCGGGAAACCCCGTAAACCTGCCTTTGCCTCCGCAGGGGCGGTTCGCGAACCGCCCCTACCGTTGTTGTGCTTCACCAAATTCTATCTGAATCGATATTAATCTTCTTCGCGGGACGCACGACCATCACGGCGACCCAACTCATATACACCGCCACCGATCGCCGCAAGAATGCCTACGCTAATTGCCCAACTTTGTCCTAACCCAACTTCCACGCCGTAGTTAAACAATCCACCCACTAGCAAAAACGGCACGATGCTGAACAGGGAAGCATAGAGGGCGTTTAAAGATTCCCTGCCTTTGCGAGTACGCTCAAACTCTTCTGCTGAAGTGTAGAGAAACCGTTCAGCAAAGTTGAACCAGCGGTTTAGCTGCTCCATTACCCATTCGCTGATGGGCGAAAAGCCCAAGTACAGCGCTAATGACCACAGACCAACACCTGCTAGCGTTGTCGCATCCAGTCCAAACCGGAAGGGAAAAAGTTCGGTCAGCATGGGTAGAGCGATCGCCTAAGAAACTTTACTAATTGTAATATAAACGCACTCTAGGCTGACTAGGGCTTGGGGTTGATGTCTACTTTTAAAGTTTTAAAGCGATGTTAGTCTGGAGCAACAAAACACAACTGAGGAGTCCAACATGTCGCCAGTTCGACCAACCATTTTAGTCACGGGGGGTGCAGGATACATCGGCTCTCATGCAGTGCTGGCACTTCAGCAAGCAGACTATGAGGTGGTTGTTCTCGATAATTTGGTATACGGACATCGAGACTTGGTAGAGAAAGTGTTGCAGGTAGAACTCGTCGTTGGCGATACCTGCGATCGCGCCCTTTTAGATCAGCTTTTTGCCAGTCGCAACATTGCTGCTGTGATGCACTTTGCAGCTTATGCCTATGTAGGTGAGTCGGTAACTGACCCAGCAAAGTATTACCGCAACAATTTCATCGGTACGCTGACTCTTTTAGAGGCAATGGTGGCTGCTTCGGTCAACAAATTTGTGTTTTCTTCGACCTGTGCCACCTACGGCGTACCTAAAACAGTCCCAATTCCAGAAGATCATCCCCAAGATCCGATCAATCCGTATGGGGCAACTAAGTTGATGGTTGAGCGGGTGCTAGCTGATTTTGGTGTAGCCTATGGGCTCAAGTCAGTTTGCTTCCGTTACTTTAATGCGGCGGGAGCTGATCCGGCGGGGCGGCTAGGTGAGGACCACATTCCTGAAACTCACCTGATTCCCCTGGTACTGCTGGCGGCTTTGGGTCAGCGAGAGTCTATTTCAATTTTGGGAACCGATTACCCAACCCCCGATGGAACTTGCATTCGAGACTACATTCATGTTGCTGACCTGGCTAGCGCTCATGTGTTGGGGCTGGAATATCTGCTGAAAGGAGGCGACACAGACGTGTTTAACCTGGGGAACGGCAACGGTTTTTCAGTCAAGCAGGTGATCGAAACGGCAAAGCAGGTGACGGGGCGAGACTTTAAGGTGGTGGAGGGCGATCGCCGTCCAGGAGATCCGCCTGCTCTGGTTGGCAGTGGTGAGAAAGCCAGCAAGATATTAGGGTGGCAACCGCAGTATGCTGACCTGAGCAAAATCCTATCTCACGCCTGGCAGTGGCATCAGCAGCGGCATCAGGCAAATTAAAGAATGAGGGATGAAGGTAATTTTCCTCCATCCCTCATCCCTAATTCGGCGTTGTGCTACTTGCCGTCGGAACAGAGTCATTAAACTGCTGATCAAACAGGTAAACCGAGCGAATGGGATAAGGGATACTGAAATTTGCCTGGTCACAGGCTTCCTTTAGAGCCATCATCACGCGAGTTTGAGTTTGGCGCACGTGCAACTTTTGGGGCAATGTCCAATAACGCACAACAAAATCAATTGAGCTATCGCCAAAGCTCACCACATCTACCTCGGCTGAGGGATTAGACAGTACACCTTCTACGTCGGTGAGTGCCATCAGCAAAACCTGCACAGCTCTAGGAAGCGGCGTGTTGTAATCCAAACCGATCGCCAAATCAGTGCGTCGATAGGGGCGATCGGTCAAAACTCGGATGGAACTGGTAAATACGGTCGCATTGGGAATGACAACCCGCTCCCCTTGGTAGGTGCGAATTTCTATTGAACGAATATTGATTTGCTCTACAGTTCCTTCGTAGTCGTTCACCACAATTTGATCGTTCAACCTAAATGGCTCGTTGAGTAGCAGCAAAACCCCTGCTAGAAAATTCTTAAAGATATCCTGAAAGGCAAAACCGATCGCCACAGAACCCAAACCGAGTAGCCCGATAATGTCACCCAGTCCCAAATCGGGGAAGGCAATAACGCAAGCCAACAAAATTCCGGCGATCCAGGTGGTGACGTAGGCGATTTGAAGAATCAGCGATCGCAGCGAAGGGCTTTTAACGACTTTATCTGTGGCAGTTTGGGTGATTGCGCGAATCGGTCTCACCGCGTATCGAGTAATGATTAGAATGGCGATCGCCAGAATAAATGAAGGCAAAAACTCAACCGCCTGAGCAACCAACCGCAACAGACTTGAGTTGATCGTTTGCACCAATTCACTCACAAGCAAAAGATAGAACTCAACCTAACCAGTATTACAGCGCTGGTCTGTATAAAGAAAACCCCGTGTCGGAGTAAGTCGGCACGGGGAAATGTCCAAGGAAACGTGAACTAGGAGGGGCAAAAGTCTTACAGGCTTGGAGGTAGGATCACCTGATTGACTACATGGATCACACCATTGCTAGCCGTTACGTCCGGCTGAACGACCGTTACTTCGTTCACCGTTACGCCATCTGCACTAACTTCAACAGTCACAGGCTCATTTGCTACGGTTTGCACTTCTCCTGACGTGAGCTCGCTAGAAGTGAGTTCACCAGGAACGACGTGGTAAGAGAGAATTTGTACTAGCAAGTCCCGATTCTCAGGCAGTAGCAACTGTTCTACAGTTCCTTCAGGCAAAGCCGCAAACGCTTCATCGGTAGGCGCAAACACGGTGAAAGGACCTTCGCCTTGAAGCACCTGATCCAACTCAGCCGCAGTTAGGGCAGCAATTAGCGTTCCAAAAGAACCGTTGGCAGTAGCTACATCAACGATAGTGCCAGCTTCAGCCGCTGCGGTCGGTTCTGCGGGCGTTTCCATTCCTGCCGGAGCTTCTGTCTCCATTCCTGCTGGAGCTTCCATTTCTGTCGGAGCAGGTTGGCTAAGATCAGCAGGTGCAGTGGGGGTTGCCCCAGTCTGGTTATAAGGTGCTTCGTTAAAGATGCTAGGACGTGGATTAGCCGTCTGCGCCAGTGCGGGCAGCGCAACCAGGACACTAGCAGCACTGATGCCTGCAAAGCCGAGGATTTTTTTGACTGAGACCCGTGTACTCATGGAAACTATTCTCCTTTATGCCAAGTTTTTGTAAAGCATTATTGAGTAATATGACGTTTCCTTAAAGTCCCGGTTCCAGGCGCAATTATCAGAATTGTGGATGGGTGAGGATGATTTCGGTCAGAAATAGCAAAATTGAGCCGATTACTTTCCACCCTTCGGTAGATATAAGAAGCGTTAAGTTGTGTGGCGAAGCATTTCTGATGGAAATAGGCATCAGTATGTCTATTGATTAGAACCATCGTGCAATTGTCCTCCAGGTAAACATCGCTGATATTAAAGTCATTACAGGAGGTAAATCATGCTGGAACTGTACCAATTTGAGCTATCGCATTACGTTGAAAAGGTGCGGCTAATCCTGGACTACAAGGGGCTAGCCTACCGCAAGATTGAAGTTACGCCAGGAATTGGACAGCTAGAGCTATTCAGGTTGTCGGGGCAGCGCCAGGTGCCTGTGTTGAAGGATGGCAGTGAGGTCATTGCAGACTCAACAGCGATCGCCGAATACCTCGACCGTAAATATCCCAATCGCCCCATCATTCCAGCCGATTCCAAGCAGCGAGGGTTGTGCTTGCTAATGGAGCAGTGGGCAGACGAATCAATTGGTCTGAACGCCCGCAAAGTAATGTTAGGAGCATTGGGGCAAGACCAGTCTTTCCGTAAAGCCTTTCTGCCTGCAACGACTCCTGATTTGCTCAGAGGGTTAGTCGGTTCAGTGCCCAATGAAATTTTTAGTGTTTTAGGTTTGGGTGTAGGTTTAGGCCCAGAGGCTCTCAAAACTGCTCAGGATGCCATGAAGCGGGATCTAGCCTCGCTCTGTTTCATTCTGATGGATCAGCCTTATTTACTGGGTGATTCTCCTACCCTGGCAGATTTTGCTGTTGCCGGATTAACAATGTACGTCAAGTTTCCTTCGGGTTCTTATCTTGATATTCCTGAGAATCTGAAGGGCAAAGGGGTTCCCGGCATTGCCGATGTTGGCACCTTTGAGCCGTTCTTTAAGTGGCGCGATCGCCTCTATGCTGACTACCGTAAATCTTCGGTTTCAACGGTTCCTCCTTCTTCGTCTGCCCCAACCTCAATCAACATTGAGTAACACCAACTCCAAGAGTTTGAGTTAGAGATGGAAAGGCACTCCGCGTCGCGGAGTGCCTTTCCATCTCTAAACCATTTTGTTGAGACAATATCAGAAGTCAACATTCGGTTAAAAGTCATTGACTATCAATTATCTATCAATTATTAGGTGTGATAAATGCACTGTGACTTTTCTCTAATTCAGTTCAGAACTGTTAGCAGAACGAATGTATTGAGAACGAATGTATTAATTAAGGGATATTCAAGTTACGATAGCTCAAAGGATTGAGCGATTGTGGGATAAATACCATGACAGAGAAACCTTTGGGTTCAGTCATTCAGGGTTCTCTCAGCCAAGGATTGGAAGTACGGCTGCATCCCGATGTGTTGGTAGAAGACATGCGGGTTGGTAAATTTTTGGTGGTGCAGGGGGTGCGATCGCGCTTTTTCTGCATGTTGACGGACGTAGCTCTGGGAACTGCCAGCCAGCGGATTATGGCGAACCCCCCTGATCCCGGCAACACGTTTTTGCAAGAAGTGCTGGCTGGAACTGGAACTTACGGCACGATTAACCTAACCCCGATGCTGATGTTTACCCCAGAAGAGGTAATGCAGGATGAGAATGGCAGAGGTAAATCCAAGCAGTCTGGTAGCTATGGGGTTAGCTTAGAGGGGAACGGCGGAGGAAGGGCGATCGCCTCTCATCAAGCTCAAAGCAGTGCCAACATTGAACTGCTGCCCGTTAAAACGATCCCCAGCCACTTCAGTCAAGTATTTGATGCCAGCGAACGGGACTTTCGCGCCGTGTTTGGTTGGGAAGACGACCCACATCGGCGCAACTTTGCGATTGGGCAACCGATCGACATGGATGTGCCGATTTGCCTTGACCTCGATCGCTTCGTTGAACGCAGTAACGGCATCTTTGGCAAATCTGGTACGGGCAAATCCTTTTTGACGCGACTGCTACTGTCTGGGATCATTCGCAAACGAGCAGCCGTTAACCTGATTTTTGACATGCACTCTGAGTATGGCTGGGAGGCAGCCAGTGAGGGCAAACGCTTCAGCACCGTGAAAGGACTGCGCCAGCTTTTCCCCGGACAGGTGCAGATCTACACGCTTGATCCTGAATCGACGAAACGACGAGGCGTGCGAGACGCGCAGGAACTTTACATTGGCTACGATCAGATTGACGTAGAAGATTTGATGCTGGTGAGAGGAGAGCTAAACCTTTCAGAAGCCAGTTTGGAAAACGCGATTATTCTTCGCAACGAGTTTGGCAAAGCCTGGATTACTCGCTTGTTGGCAATGACCAATGAGGAGATCCAGGAATTTTGCGAAACCAAGATGGGCAGCAAGTCGTCAATCATGGCATTACAGCGAAAGCTGACCCGCTTGGACGAGCTGAAATACATCCGCAATAGTTGCCCTCATAACTATGTTGGACAAATTTTGGAGTCTTTAGAAGCGGGAAAGCATGTGGTAGTAGAGTTTGGCTCTCAGTCCAATCTGCTGTCTTACATGCTGGCAACCAACGTCATTGCTCGCCGCATCCACGCTAGCTATGTGCATAAAGCGGAAAAGTTTTTGCAGACCAAGAATGTAAGCGATCGCCCCCACCAACTCGTGATCACGATCGAAGAAGCCCATCGATTCCTCGACCCTAGTACAGTACGTCAAACCATCTTTGGGACGATTGCTCGCGAAATGCGAAAGTATTTTGTCACCCTATTGGTAGTCGATCAGCGCCCCTCTGGTATTGACAATGAAGTCATGTCTCAGGTCGGTACCCGCATCACTGCTCTGCTCAACGATGAGAAGGACATTGATGCCATCTTTACGGGGGTTTCTGGTGGGCAAAGCCTGCGATCGGTGTTGGCAAAGCTAGATTCCAAGCAGCAAGCGCTGATTTTGGGTCATGCCGTACCGATGCCTGTCGTGGTTCGCACCCGCCCCTATGACGAAACCTTCTACGCCGAGATCGGGGATACCCCCTGGGAAGAAATGCCGAGTGCGAGTGTTTTTAAGGCTGCTGAGTCTGCAAAGGCAGATTTAGGGTTTTAGTTGAGCTCGATCTGAGCAAGATATTAAAAAAGTCTTAAGCTTAGTTCTCAGTTCGGTTATTACTCTGGGTTTTCACTACCTCTGCAATAGGAATTTAGTCCATGCTTATAGAAGTAGAGAACGTCTGTATGCCCTTCCCTGAACTGCTTACAAATCTAGTCTAACTGTAAACATCGTCTACCTAGAAGGTGCACGGCGTTTACAAAAGCCGTCTTCAATTTCATCCAAAAGGATGAATCGCCATCTATTTACTGGAGTCTAAACTTGTACTACTATTTAATTAAGTCAAACTCATAATGACTCCGAGTTTAATTTTGGAGTTTGAGTGCCGGTAGAAGCTGTTAGTTGATCCAAAGCTGGTCGATTCTAATTGTTTGCTTGTTGTTGAGATTGAGTCTGCGTCCTCAAAGTACGTCGCTTAGTTGGGTTTGTAATTGATTCTGGTATTGGCTGAGGAAAGTTAAAGCCTCAGCTAACCTGGCTATTTACCTGTCCTTTGCTCCTCATTTGGGATAGGCATTCGAAGGCTTGATTTTTGCTAGAGCATCTGGGTTCATCTAGCCCATTTCCCAAACAGTCTTTCCTTTGAAAGCCTAACCCTCTTTCTATTTTCTTTAGATTGTGTTCCACGTTTCATCTGACGGAGTTTACCGTATCACCCATGCCAACTGCAAACACTAAAACCAAGGCTGCTGCTAAGCCCATGTTTACCGCAGATATGGTACGCACATATTTGCATGAGATCGGTCGTGTGCCCCTGCTGACTCACGAGCAAGAGATTGTTTACGGTAAGCAAGTGCAGCAAATGATGGCGCTTCTAGATTCTAAGGAAGCGCTAGCTCAGGAGCTAGACCGTGATCCCACTGATACAGAGTGGTCGAATCGAGTCAACCTGAGCGAGTCTGAGCTGCATCAGGTCGTCCGTCAGGGACAGCGGGCTAAGCAGAAAATGATTGAAGCGAACCTGCGCTTGGTGGTAGCGATCGCCAAAAAGTACCAAAAGCGAAATCTGGAGTTCCTGGATCTGATTCAAGAAGGAACGCTAGGGTTAGAGCGCGGCGTCGAGAAGTTTGATCCCATGCGGGGCTATAAGTTTTCCACCTATGCTTACTGGTGGATTCGTCAAGCCATCACGCGGGCGATCGCTCAACAAGCTCGTACCATTCGTCTGCCCATTCACATCACCGAAAAGCTGAACAAGATCAAAAAAGTTCAGCGCGAGCTAACTCAGGAATTGGGACATAGCCCTAGCCCAGCCGAGATTGCCAAAGCATTGGAGCTGGAGCCCGCTCAAATTCGGGAATACCTGATCATGGCGCGGCAACCTGTCTCTCTCGACCTTAAGGTTGGAGATAACCAAGACACCGAGCTACAGGATCTGCTAGAAGACGAAGGTGCGTCGCCTGAAACCTATGCTGCTCAGAAGTCCCTGCGCCAAGACCTGGAAGGTCTGCTAGCTGAACTCACACCCCAACAGCGCGAAGTTCTCGTCCTGCGCTTTGGTTTGGAAGATGGCAATGAGCTATCTCTCGCCAAAGTCGGTCAACGGATGAACATTAGCCGAGAGCGGGTACGCCAGCTTGAGCGTCAGGCACTTGACCATCTGCGTCGCCGCAAAGCCAGCGTGGGAGGCTACCTGGCAAGCTAACCGAGGTTGCAGCAGGCTTCTGGCTTGCTGATCCCCGGTGCCCCTGACGAGAGGCAATTTTAATTATGACGAATAGCTTCCGCAGCACCCCAAAGGCTTGTCCTCGCGATCTGAAGGCACCTTTTGCGGGTGCTGTTTCAGTTGAATCCTAGTCCGATCAGTCCATCACATGAATCAGTTGGATGAATCAATCGGGTGAATCAATCGGATGAAGCGAAGAAGCAGCATTTCGGCGTAAATTAAGGGCAAGCTACAGAAGAGGGGCGATCGCCCAGACAATTCCAAGAATTTGCCACATTAATTTCTGGAATCAAGAAATTTGCCGTTGTAGCTCAATGTAACGGTTGCAGCTATGCACCAAGAGCTTTGTTCTCAGGAAGCCAAATCATCCTAACGGTTATCCAACGGTTGTTCAAAGTCTTTCCTTAGTTGAATAGCTGTACATAGCTTCTCCAGTAAATTTGACAACAGCCTGATCTTCGATTTTTAGTTTTTTTGGGAGGAAACTACGGTGTTTAATTCATCTCTTCGCGCATTCTCGCCGTTGCGTACTCTCACACACGTTATCAATCAGCCGTTAGCTGGGTTGTTTCTCGCTCTCGGATTGGCAGTTAGTAGTTCTGGTGCTGTAGTGGCAACAGAGGCTCCAAAAACTGCCCGCGAGGGCCGCGTCTCAGTCGCTACTGCAGCAGCCGATGTTGGAAGTCTTCGCGCTTTACCAGATGGAGTTTACCTATTTGGTCAGTCTCCAGAACCCGATCAGGTGGGTGCTGCTTACATGGTTTTTGAGGTAAACGACAGCCAGGTTGAGGGTGCGTTTTATATGCCCTATTCCTCCTTTGACTGTTTTAATGGTCAGTTTGGCAGGAATCAGCTAGAGTTAACTGTAATTAACAGCTACGAACAAACAGCTCATCCCTACGTTGTGGCACTGAACGAGAATTCATCAGTCGCGACGACGGGAAATGCGATCGCCCCCGTCGGTTTAGAGGGCTATCACCAGATTGAGCAAATGAGCGAAAATGACGAGCGAATTTTAGCAACCTGCCAAGCCGACCTGCAGTAAAGAACCTAAGCATGAGGTGGCGGTTGTAACGAGCTTGCATCTACCAGGCAGACAAGATTCTGCCCCTTCGGCAAACGGGAGTTAGGGAAACTGGACTCCCGTTTAAAAATTAGGAAGAGCGCACCCGGCACTGCAGGGTGCGCTCTTCCTGCTCTAAGACGACAATTATTCTCGCTCGACCAGGATGACGTTTTCGGTGACTTGCTCAAAGGTGTCGTCGTGGCTAATGACAAAAAGCTGTCGAAAAGTTTTGATATTGGCGATCGCCTCTGCCAAACTTGCTCTCCGAGGACGATCCATGTTGGTTGTGGGTTCGTCAAAAAAGGCGATATCGATGTCTGCTAGGACTCGCAATAATGCCAGACGCACTGCCAGCGCAGCACACATCTGCTCACCTCCAGAGAGATTGATAAAGCGACGAGAAAATGCGCCTTCCTGCACCATGATTTCGTAGTCTCGCGTCCACTCCAGTGCTAAGTTTTGGCGGTTCATCAATTCCCGAAACAGCTTGTCGGCTTCCTGGGAAACGCTTTGCACGTAGCGTTCGGTAATGCGCGGCCCAGCTTCTTTGTAAACTTTGCGGGCAAAGGTGATAAAGCGGCGAATTCGCTCTCGCTGTTTCAAATCAATTTGGGCGCGATCGCGCTTTTCGGCTAACGCCCGAAGTGTAGTCAGTTGGTGATCTAGCTCGTCCAACAGTTTGCGCTGCTGAGGCAGTCCACCCATGATTTGGTCAGCCTGACTGCGAGTCGTGTTGTAAACGGCTTCAACCTGCTGCCACTGTTCTGGATCGTAGGTTTGAATGGTCTGATCGTAGTTAGTTTTGAGGGCAACCTGCTCGGTTTCTAACGTTTGCAGTTGGGCGATCGCCCCCTCCAGTTCAGCTTGCAAAGCTGGCAGAGTTTCAGCATCTTTTTGGTGCTGGAGATAGGTCAGGTAAGCAGGTTGATGGGTTTGACGCAACTGTTTTTGCTGATCTAGCTGCTCATCTAGCTCAGCAAACTGGTTGATAGTCACCTCTAAATCGGCAATTTTTTGTTGAATGCCTGCCTGTGCCTGTTGAAGCTGAGCAAAGGCAGATTGAATCTGGGACTGCTGCTGAAGCTGTCGGGCGAGAAGCTGACTGCGTCCACGCGGATCGCCCAACTGCTCCAACTTGGCTGCAAGCTGCGATCGCTGTTGCTTTAAAGCTGGTTCTGCTGTCAGTTGAGTTTGAAGCTGGCTGATGCGGCTGTGAACTTGCTCAGCTTCCTCCTGCCATTGACTCTGCTGCGCCAAACGAGCTTCTAACGTGGCAAACTCTGCTTGCCGTCTGTAAACCTCATCGAGCTGCTTTCTCACATCGCGTAGCTGCTGCTCAAGCTGCGGCAAAGAAGTTTGCTGTTCCAGATCTGCCAAAATGCGTTGCAGCGCATCCAACAGTTCGTCGTTTAGCTCAACTCCTGCCCGAATTGCATCTAGAGCTGCATCCACAGAAGCTGTTGCCAACAGCGGTACTATCTGCTGCATTTGCGCCAGTGTAGACAATGCTTCTTCTGCCTGAAGCTGGTGACGATCGCCCTTCTCTGTCCCCACTGTTATTAACTGCCGCAAGTCTGCTTCAAACTGTTTTGCAGCAGCAATGCGGCTGAGTCTCTCCTGAAGGCGATCGCGCCGCTGCTCCAGTTCTGGAATTTGCCTGAGCGCCGTTTCTAGCGCCTGAATCTGAACAATCTCTTGGGTCAGCCGCTCCAGGCTGGATTGGATTTTTGTCCACTGCTTCGTCAGGTTTTTAGCTTCCGTTTCAGAAGCTTGAAGCCGCTGGAGTAGTTCAACGGTTGTGGTTTGCTGTTGCTCCAGGTCAAGCTGCTGTTGGATTAACGGCTGTAGCTGTTCAGCTTCCAGTTCAGCCTGCTTTAAATTTTCGAGCTGTACGGTGAGTCGAGTTAACTCCGTTTGCTGATCGAGCAGCATCTTTTGCTGAGCATCCCGCTGTTTGATTAAATTCTGACGGTTTCGCCCCTGCTGATCCAATTCTCTCAGGGCTGTCTCAGCTTGCAGAAATACCTGGTAGCCCTCGCGACTCAATTCACAGGTCTGGACTGCTTGCTGCGATCGCTCGACAGACTGCTGCAATAGCCAGTTTGCTTGCTGCTTACTTTCAAGCTGCGCGTCTAGCTTGTGCAACTGGGCTTCTAGCTGCTGCACTTGTCGCGCCTGGGCTGCCAAAGCGTCCTTCTCAACTTGCAGCTTTGTCAGATCTGTCTGCAATTGCTCAAGAGCTGCCTCTGCCGCAGAAATTTCCTGGTTGAGTTCCTGTCGCCTCTGCCGCAAAGCTTCCCAGTCTTTGAGTGAGTCTTCGTACTGGGCGATCGCCCCCTCCAACCGCTCAACTTCTGCTTTGCCGTACTTTTCCAGCGACAGCATTTGCTGATTAGTCTGCCGATATTCCTCCACTTTGAGGATTGCGTCAAAAATCGGCTTGCGTTTTTCCGCTGTTTGCAAAAAGTCTGCCGTGAAAGTTCCTTGAGGTACGCCAATCGTATTGGCAAACAGTCGCCCCAAATCGGTTCCTGGAGCGACTCCCAAATGCTGTCGCATCCAGGGCATCACTTCCTCTTCGATATGCTTGTAGTCGAGCCGCTGACCCAGTTGCGGGTCGTACAAGGTGTAGCCCTTAGTCGTGCAGCGCTGCACTTCGTAGGTGCGGGTGTCGCGGCTCGACACAAAAGCAACTGTCGCTTGAGCACTATTTGCCCCATTGCGAATCAGGTCTTCATTCTTGTACGAACCCTTGTAGTTAAACAGCGTCCAGGCGATCGCCTCTAAAATGCTCGTTTTCCCCGCCCCGTTTTCGCCACAAATGGCATTGGTGCCAGGCTGAAACTGGAAGTGGCGATCGCTGTGCGACTTAAAGTTTTTTAATGTAACCGAGAGAATTTCCATGCAGCCCTATTTTACCTGGATGCCACTGACTCACTATTCTGACAAATTTGGCAAAGCCAGGACGATGGATTGCACCACAAGACCTGCCAACTACTAGCTTCACTCCTATAAACAATTGCGATGCTATTACTCTGTGATCCTTAGTGGGATACGAAATTGTAGGCATTTTAAGCAGAGCAGGAGATTTTTTATGAGATTAAACATTGCCGTCAAAGACCAAAACGGCAAACCCTATAGCCTTCCCGATCGCTACGAGTTTGCGCTAGAAGAGCTGGATAAATTAGCCGCAGATTTCAGCGATTGCTGTTCCGCGAATCGAGAACAGCCCGCTCGAAAAGGAGGCATTTATAAGTGCACGAGTGGCAGTGAGGAAAAATGCTGTTCCTCAAATTCGATGAAGTAGCTTACATCTGATGATTCCGGTTCTTTAAGCTGTTTATTACTCCTAAAACCCTTGCTTGAGATGAACTAAAAGACTAATCTTTAAGGAACTGGGAACAATCTTTAAACAGATTTAGTCCCGAAATATACAAAGCGATTAACACAGTAGGTGCTTCTATTTTCTCTCGCAGAAATGAAGTACCTACTATTTTTTTTGAGCAAAAAAATAGCCAAGCTTTTGCTGTTTACTCACAGAAGGAAATTGACAACGAATGAATACTGTCGCCTTTTCCGTAAACAATGACTGGGGTAGCGGCTTCACTGGGGGAATGTCCATCACGAACGGTGGCACCAGTTCTCTAAAACAATGGACACTAGAATTTGAGGCTCCTTTTGAAATTACCAATATTTGGAATGCTGAAATCGTCAGCAAGACGGGAAATCGGTATGTGATCCGAAATGTTAGCTGGAATGGCAGCATTTCCCCAGGTCAAAATATTTCCTTTGGATTTAATGGCAATAAGTCAAGTGGAACGACCATTAAGCCAAGTAATTACATTTTGAATGGGCAATCGTTGGGTTCGTCAACGCCTACACCCACACCTACCCCTATCCCAGCCCCGACACCTACCCCTGCACCTGCTCCGATCGCCCTACCTACGCTCTCGGTTGACGACTTTTCCATTAAAGAAGGCACTCTCAATACCAACACCAACGCCGCATTCACCGTTAAGCTCTCTCAAGCCAGCACCAGTTCTGTGTCGGTCAATTACTCCACCGCCAATGGAACTGCTAGCTCTGGTTCTGATTACGGTGCTACTTCTGGCACCCTGACTTTCGCGCCTGGTGAAACTTCCAAAAAGATTGCTGTCACTATCAAGGGCGACAATACGGTCGAGGCAAACGAAACCTTTAAGCTCAACCTGGCTAGCTCCACAAAAGCTACGATTCGAGATGGACAGGCGATCGCCACTCTCCTCAACGACGACGTATCCACAGTTCCCACCCCGACTCCGGCTCCCACCCCGACTCCCGCCCCTCTTCCCCCACCCACCTCCGGAGCCCCCAACTACGGAGAAGCACTGCAAAAATCTCTGCTGTTTTACGAAGCTCAGCGCTCTGGAGCGCTTCCTGGTGACAATCGAATTGAATGGCGTGGCAACTCTGGACTCAAAGACGGAGCTGATGTCGGCGTTGATCTCACGGGTGGTTACTATGATGCAGGCGATCACGTCAAATTTGGCTTCCCCATGGCGGGTTCAATGACGCTGCTCAGTTGGGGTGTGATTGAATACCGCGAGGCTTACCAAAAAAGCGGGCAGCTTGATGAGGCACTCGATTCTATCCGTTGGGGGACAGACTACATCCTCAAAGCACACGTCACCGACAGCAACGGCACTAAAGCATTTTGGGGACAAGTCGGACGAGGTGACCTCGATCATGCCTATTGGGGATCTGCTGAAAACATGACAATGCAACGCCCTGCCTATAAAATCGATCGCCAAAATCCCGGTTCTGATCTAGCGGGTGAAGCTGCTGCTGCCCTCGCCTCAGCCTCTATCGTCTTCCGCTCATCTGACCCTGCCTACGCCGATCGCCTGCTTAAAAACGCCGTTCAGCTATTCCAGTTCGCAGACACCTATCGGGGCAAATATTCTGACTCCATTCCTGATGCCGCGAATTACTATAACTCCTGGAGCGGTTACAACGACGAACTGGTTTGGGGCGCGACCTGGCTTTACAAAGCTACAGGCGACAAAAACTACCTCAACAAAGCTGAAAGCTACTATCAGGGCGTGAATGCAGGCTGGACCCACAACTGGGACAACAAATCTCACGGTGCAGCCATTCTGCTGGCTCAGGAAACAGGCAATGTTAAATACCGCAACGATGTAGAAGGCTGGCTCAACAACTGGAGCAGCAAAACCGGCAGCGTCAAACATACAGAAGGCGGCATGGCATGGCTTGACCAGTGGGGTTCCCTGCGCTACAGCGCTAATACTGCTTTCCTATCAGGAATTTACAGCGATACGGTCAACAACGGAGGAGGGCGCTATTCTAACTTCACAGAAGACCAGGTCGATTACATTTTGGGCGTTAACCCCAACAAAATGAGCTACATGGTTGGGTTTGGGGACAAGTCACCCAAGAATCCTCATCATCGTGGAGCCTCTGGCACAACCAACATCAGTGACCCTACTGCCAACCGCAACATTCTTTATGGTGCACTGGTAGGTGGTCCGTCTGCCCCCAATGACAATGCTTACACCGATGCCCGCACCGATTACATTTCTAACGAAGTTGCGCTCGATTATAATGCTGCCTTTACAGGTGTGTTAGCTCGGATGTATGGCAACTTTGGCGGCAATCCGCTCACCGACGCTCAACTCAACAGCCTACCTGGCATTGAGGTGAACAATGGAATTTAACCCAGCAGGGTAAACGGCTTGTCAAGCCAATAAGGAGTTTATAAGGGGCTTAGGGCGTACTCTAAAGCCCCAAAAAAATATTTTGAGGAGCTTGCAAACCCCTCAAAGTCTTCCAAAGTGTGAACTTAGGGAGTGACTAAGAGTTAGCAACACAAGTAGAAGTTTAAAAATCACCGTTTGCGATTAAGACGCTAATTAAGAGGCTGCATTCTGCAGCAGTACAATTTGCTAGAAGACGTAAGCTTAGTTACATCGTTATCTCTGTCTGAAAGTGGGTTTCATCTTTCTTTATGCCCAATCAATAATAGAATTACTGCCTCTAAAGCTTTCTCATGCGCCCTCCTCGCCAAAACACGATACGGAATATGCCATCTGCAGAAGAAGAGCGTTTGCAGGCAGAGCGGATGCGCGATGTGTTGCTGTTGTTGGATAACCTGATTCGACGAGAGGATGTAACGATTAAGGCAATTCTGAGCTGTCTTTATGACGTGGGTTCAGCAAACTTGATCAACCAAAAATTTCGCTCTCGTTCTCTGAATGGCTTGATGAGGCGGATTTCAACAATGTCCAAGCCAGCATTCAGATTCTTTGCAATGCGTTGGATTAAGAAAAACTGTCCTGAATTGATCACGAAATGGCTATATTCAAAGGCTTCATTTCGGCGATCGCCAACCAATGCCGTTAAAAAGCTAGAAGCTGAAGTTGTAGATGTTAAAGCTGTTTTGCTAGATGCCGAGACTCGTAGACAGGAAGTCAAGCTGCTTCGTTCTCAAGTTAAGTTGCTGACTGGTTTGTTGATTGGGGCAATTACGATTTTGGGGGGTAGTACCCTTTGGCTAGGCTACAGCCAGTTACCCGAAGCGATACCGTTGATTCAATCTGTTCGTGGCGATACTCAAGATCCAGATTAGTAGAAGCTTTCTGAAGTGCCTTGCAAGAAATCGGCGGGTTGACGCTCTATCAAGAAGCGAGCGCCGCCTGATTCTCGACGGTCTGGCAGCCCAACGTCAGGAGGAACATATTCTTGGGCTGCTAGCACTGCTGAAGCAAATACTCCAAGCAGCCAAACTAGGGTCAGGATAAGAGAAGTCGTCACAAAAAGTGAACGAGTCCGAATGCTGAGTCTCTTTCTATACATACTGATTTTGCCCTGCTCATGTGCAAAGAAATGATGCAGATAGATTTCAAAGCAGCACAAATTACTCTGCATTGCAGAGATGGCTGCACACCCTGGGCTTCCTGGTGTTCGCAAAAAGTTTTTAAGCTCGGTTAAAGCTAGGCTATCCGCTCTTGTTTGGTACTGCCCAGTACCAGCACTGAGTCTTCAAATAAGAATTACACTTCAGTTCTATAAGGTGCAGAGAACTTTACTAAGATATGTAGCCCTAGCCAGATGATGAGTAAGAATCCTGCTCCTTGAGCTAGAACTCAATTCCAGCTTGTGCTTTAACGCCTTGCTCTTTGAAGGGATGCTTGATGAGCGTCATCTCAGTAACTAGGTCAGCCCGTTCAATTAACGCTGGGGGTGCGCCTCGTCCAGTTAGGATGACATGAGAGTTTTCAGGCTTTTGCTCTAGACCTGTCAATACTTGTTCAACTTGCAAGTAGCCCAGCTTGAGAGCAATGTTTACTTCGTCTAACAGTACGGTTCTAAAGTCTGAGTTATGGATGAATGACAGGGCTTTTTGCCATGCAGCCTGGGCTTTTTCGATATCTCGCTGGCGGTCTTGGGTTTCCCAGGTAAACCCTTCTCCCATTGCATGAAATTCTAGCTGAGGTAAACTGCCGTCTTTTGGCTCTGTCCAGGGGGCAAGGACTGCTTTTTCAGCAGGCTCCCAGGCTCCTTTGATGAACTGGACGATCGCCACTCGATAGCCGTGTCCTAGCGATCGCAACACCATTCCCAGGGCAGCCGTTGTCTTGCCTTTGCCGTTGCCCGTATGCACAATGACCAGACCTTTCTGGTTTGTTTTGTCGGCTAACCGCTGCTCCTGAACCTGTTTGCGTCGCTGCATCTTGCGCTGATATTGCTCAGCCGTCAGTTCTGTGGGGGGCTGGTCAGATGACTGGTCGGGTGCGGTTTCTGCTGCCAGGCTTTGATCGAGATCGGGAGCGTTAGTTTCCATCAATCTTGTGTGTGAAATTCTACTTCGTCAACGAGTTGCGCCATGTCGCCCTGGTAATTTTGGTTGATCGCGATCGCCCTTTGCTTTAGGCGATCGGGTACATAGCGCAAATGCACCGGTAAACCGTGAGAGAGGAAAAAAACTGCGAGTTGCTCAGCATCAATATAAATTCCTTCTTGGTGAAGTCGTTGCAAGATGCCTTCAAAGGTTTGCCAGGTTGACTCTTGAGTTTGAGTCGAGCTTGGCACACAGCTCAGTGTGGATGAGGAGATGTAATCTGGCATAAGTGAGTAGCTCCTGAATCAGGATTTACTAGACTGAACCTTACAAGAGCCGAGCAAAGATCATAGTAAATAAGCTTGGGAAAAAAGCTTGGTTAGATTCATGCTACAGCAACTTGTCTAGGTAAGACTTTTATGCACTTCCAAGTACCCCTTTGATGGGATAGCGCGAGGGCCTATAAGTGTTAAAGTAGAGTCATCTTTTATTGAGAAAGGTTGCACAGAGCGTTGAAACTCCTTGCTTTCACCGGGGATCCATGGATGCCCCTGTGGTATCTAGAAATGAAACTAAAGCGGAGACGGCGATGTGACCCAGCTCTCTCTTGGGCAGACCGCTGTGAGGGGCCCAGTATAAGCTGATCGACCTGTAACTAGAGGTTTGCGGAGTGCATGTCTGCACAAGCCATGACGATATAGCGCCGTCTCTGGCATATTCGCAAACTGGGTCGATCAGGATATCTGTAGATTTGAAGAATTTGGGTTAATTCAGTTTTGAGCTTGAGGCAGGAAATGTCTATTCCTGCTTTGAGTTGGTGATTGCTAAGGCTTTGAGCTAGGGCGATTGTTGGGAATGCTATGGTTGCTGCCGGAGTTTCAGCCCTATCGCGGGTTGAAGCAGTAGGGGCGATCGCATTCGTGTACTCATCAAAACTCATTCAGACTTCTTGCAGGTTAGATTCCTAGCTTGGTGTGAGCAACATGTCCAGGCAGTAAACTCCTGCAAGATCAGGCTGAATTTTGACTTAACCCAAGTCCGCAGTTTGCAGAGACGCGGTTCATCCTCCAAAGGCGCACCCTCACCGTTTCACACTTGATGCTTAACAATTGGGAGTGTACCAATGTCTAAATCGCTCAGCCACAAGATCGCACCTGCTCCGATGCCCAAAGAAATTAGCGTGGTCGATTTGATCGACAGCTACTTCACTGCCTACAACTCTGCGCGTTTGAGAGAAATTTGTCACTTGCTTAGCCGTGAAGTGATGCGTGAAGGCGTCACGGTTGGGCTGACCCTATCAGGCGCGATGACCCCTGCCGGATTTGGCGTATCGGTTTTGGCACCGCTGATTCGCAACGGCATGATTGATTACATCATCAGCACCGGGGCAAATCTGTATCACGATATGCATTACGGTTTGGGGCTAGACCTATTTGCTAGCAACCCCTTCGTGGATGATGTGAAGCTCCGCCAGGAAGGCCGGATTCGGATTTATGACATCGTATTTGACTATGATGTGCTGCTAGAAACCGATGCCTTCATCCGTGAGTTGTTGCGTTCTGAACCCTTTCAGAAACGTATGGGAACTGCTGAGTTTCATTATCTTTTGGGTAAATACGTGAGTGAAGTTGAGAAAAGACGCGGCGTGCAGCATCCCTGCCTGCTCTCAACTGCTTACGAATGTGGCGTACCGATTTACACCTCTTCGCCTGGAGACAGTTCGATTGGAATGAATGTAGCTGCACTGGCATTGGAAGGATCGAAGCTGGTGCTTGACCCCTCGCTCGATGTGAATGAGACAGCGGCGATCGCCTATGGTGCTCGTAATTCAGACCTTCCCGGTGTAGAGGGCAAGAGCGCTGCGGTGATCATTGGTGGTGGTAGCCCCAAAAACTTCCTGCTGCAAACCCAGCCCCAAATTCATGAGGTGTTGGGTCTGGAAGAGCGCGGTCATGACTACTTCATTCAGATTACCGATGCTCGTCCTGATACGGGTGGGCTTTCTGGTGCAACGCCTACCGAGGCGGTAAGTTGGGGCAAAATTGACCCCGATGAGCTACCCAGCACCGTGGTCTGCTACACCGACAGCACGATCGCACTGCCGATTCTGACTGCTTATGTGACCAACCAGTGTCCTCCCCGTCCGCTGAAGCGGCTCTATGATCGCCGTGAAGAGCTGTTGGAGCAACTGCGGCAAGATTACATAACCGCGCAACAGGCAGACCGGGAGCTTGTGTCGTCCGTTGCAAGTACACCAACCTCCGAAAAGCGTGAGCCTATTGCCACCTACCCTTGTGGTACTCCAATTCACAAGTCTCAGCGATAGGAGTACAAGTAGTGCAGTCTAACTAATATCAAGTGCCTGTAGGGGCATGGCATTTGGGCAAAAATTCTCGGTTTATTTCAGCGTCTACTTGCCAAATTTACGCCTCTACGGAGATGTCTGCTACTTTTCAAACAACTTTATTAGCGTGAGGGCATTGCCTTTACGCTAAATTTTTTGTTCAGGCATAAATTGTTACAGTCCTGATGACAAGTTGCCTCAGTAGCAAGAGGTTTATAGGGTTTCTCGAAAATATAATGAAGGGAATAGGGTTCGGGGGAGAAACCCTCCTAGTGTGTATTAGTACGGGCGACTTCTAACCTTCCTGGTTGATTCGGTATGTCTGAATTTTTGAATAGTTTGTTTGCTTCCAATGGCTTTATTCCACACGGACATTGCTATTTATGGAAGCCAGAACTGGTCGGGCTGCATGTGGGTTCTGACCTATCAATTGGGCTCGCCTATTTTGCAATTTCGGTAACGCTGGTTCACCTAGTTCGTAAAATTCAGCTTCCCTTTCACGGAATTTTTTTAGCGTTTGGGCTGTTTATTGCCGCCTGCGGGGCGACCCATTTTATTGAGGTATGGACGCTCTGGCACCCCACTTACTGGTTGGCAGGGGGAGTGAAGCTGGTAACGGCGATCGCCTCCGTGATCACAGCCCTTGCCCTGCCTCCTTTAATTCCTCAGGTTCAGAAGTTGGTTCGCAGTGCAAAACTAGCGGAGGAGCGTAGACTGCAACTGGAGATGGCCAACCAGGAATTAGCCACGCTCTATGACCAGCTTAAGCAGATGGATCAGGCTAAAACCCAGTTTTTTACCAACGTCAGCCATGAACTGCGAACGCCGCTGACGCTGGTATTGGGACCGACGGAGCGTTTACTGCGGGAAGAGGCTGCTCAACCCTTTCGCCACAGCCTGGAGAACATCAACCGCAACGCTCGTACCTTACTGAAATATGTCAACGATTTGTTGGATATCTCGAAGCTAGAAGCAAATCGGATGGAGTTACGCTGTGTGCAGCTTGACCTGGCACAGCTCTTGCGGCTGAGTGCTTCGCAATTCAGCGCATTGGCAGAAGAACGTCAGGTTAACTTTGTTGTTGAAACGCCATCTGCGCTGCTGGTTCAAGGAGATGCCGAGAAACTACAGCGGGTTTTCTTAAATTTGCTGGCTAATGCGTTTAAGTTTGTGCCAGTGGGGGGTGAGGTACGCTGTACTTTGCAGCTTCAGAGCAATGGAAGCTTTGCTGAAACATGGGTAGATGAGGTTGCTAGACAGGTTAGCGTAACGGTTCAAGATAGCGGACCGGGAGTGTCACCAGAACTGCGGCAAATCATTTTTGAGCGCTATCAGCAGGGCGATCGCCAGTCCAATCAGCACGGTGGAACGGGGTTAGGATTAGCGATCGCCAAGGAGTTTGTCGAGTTACACAAAGGCACGATTGCAGTAGAAGATGCGCCAGGAGGTGGAGCCTCTTTTATTGTTACCCTGCCGTTAGTTGATAGCAATGCTGGCAGTAATGGTGAAAATTCTTCTAACTATGCAGATGCCATCCAAGAGATAGATGAGGCGATCGTCCGACAAACGCTAGCAACCTTAGAAGTTGGCAATGGTCATAAGACTCCTGACTCATTCACCCACTCTCCAGAAGAAGAAGCCCGTCCGCTCGTGTTGGTTGTAGAAGACAATCCTGATATGAGCCAGTTCATCTGCGAAACCTTACAGCAGGAATATCGCATTGCCACGGCTCCCGATGGTCAAGCTGGGTTAGAACAGGCGATCGCCCTTCAGCCCGACCTGATTTTGACCGACCTGATGATGCCTCAAATCAGTGGCGATCAACTGGTGCAAACCCTACGAACCTATCCAGAGTTAAACAGCACGCCAATCATTTTGTTGAGTGCCAAAGCAGATGACAATCTGAGAATCGATCTGTTGCGACATGGCGCACAGGACTATTTAATGAAGCCCTTTTCAGTAGACGAACTGCGGGCAAGAGTTTCTAACCAAGTCGCTGTCAAGCAATTTCGAGATGTATTGGAACATGAGCTTGCCGTTCAGAGTAAGGACACACTCACGCTGTCAGAAAGTGTTGCGAGCCGTCAGCAAGAATTGCAGGCTGCGCTGATCGCTTTGCGGCAGAGCGAAGCTCGGTTTAGACGAGTCGCCGAATCAAACATGATCGGCATCATGTTTTGGGATTTAGAGGGCAACATCACCGAAGCCAATCACACTTTTCTCCAGACTGTCGGCTACACCAAAGAAGATTTGCAGGCAGGCAGAATTAGCTGGAAAAATATGACACCGGCCGAGTTCTATGATCTGGATCAAAAAACCGTCGCTGAGTTGCGTCATTCCGGTAGGTTTGCGCCCTTCGAGAAAGAGTATTTTCGCAAAGACGGTAGCCGGGTGCCGGTTTTAATTGGTGGAGCGTTTCTAGAAGAATCAAACCAGTGCGGAGTTTCCTTTGTGCTGGACATCACGGAGCGGAAACGGGCGGAGTCCGCTCTAAAGCAGGCTCATAATGAGTTAGAGCTACGAGTAGAGCAACGCACAGCAGAACTTTCTAACGCCAAAGCTGCCCTGGTGCGCGAGCAGGAATTTCTCAAAGCCGTGCTGGACAATGTGAATGCTGGGATTGTCGCTTGCGATTCTGATGGCATGTTGACTTTGTTCAACCGGGCAACCCGAGAATTTCATGGGCTACCAGAACAAGCCCTAGCGCCAGAGCAGTGGGCAGAATATTACAGTCTGTATTCACCTGACGGACAAACCCCTTTGACCAAAGAGCAGATTCCGTTGTTTCGGGCACTGCAAGGCGAGCATGTCCACAATCGGGAGATGATGATTGTGCCGAAACAGGGAAGTGCCCGAACGGTATTAGCTAGCGGACAGGCGATCGCTGACCCCCAGGGGACAAAGCTGGGAGCCGTGGTCGTGATGCACGACATCACCCAGCGTAAACAGGCTGAAGCTCAAATTCGTGCGCTCAATGCTGAACTGGAACAGCGGGTGGTTGAACGCACTGCTCAGCTAGAAGCCGCCAACCGGGCTAAGGACGAATTGCTGGTGCGCGAACAGGTTGCCCGTGCCGATGCCGAGGCCGCCAACCGGATGAAGGATGAGTTTTTGGCAACGCTCTCTCACGAACTGCGAACGCCGCTCAACGCCATTTTGGGGTGGGCACAACTGTTACGTACTCGCCAGTTTGACCCAGATACGGTTAACCGGGCACTCGAAACGATTGAGCGAAACGCGCGATCGCAAACTCAACTAGTTGGAGATATCTTAGATGTTTCGCGGATCATTCGCGGTAAGGTGCGACTTAACATTCGATCCGTCACTCCCATTTCTCTGATTGAAGCAGCGCTAGACTCAGTTCGCCCGGCGGCTGAAGCCAAAATGATTGACTTACAGGCATTTTACGACCCTAGAAGTCAGGCAATTTCTGGCGACCCAGAACGAATCCAGCAGGTTATCTGGAATTTGCTGTCTAATGCCATTAAGTTTACGCCGCAAAATGGCAAGGTCGAAGTGCAGCTATTGCAGAGCAATCGTACCGTTAGCATTCAAGTCAGCGACACCGGCAGAGGCATTAACCCAAAATTCTTGCCGCATGTGTTTGATCGATTTCGGCAGGCAGACAGCTCCATCACTCGCTCTCACGGTGGGTTGGGGTTAGGGTTGGCGATCGTGCGGCACCTGGTAGAGTTGCACGGTGGCACAGTGTTGGCAGAGAGCGAGGGAGAGGGACAGGGTGCAACCTTTACCGTTACCCTGCCGCTGGTTGCCCCACCCGAAGCTGCAGAAGCAGCGGAACTCACCTCACCAACCGTTTTGGGACAAAAAACAAGTCACCAGCCAGACCAGCTAGCCGGATTACGTATTTTGGTTGTGGATGATGAGGCAGATACCCGCGACTTTCTCAAGACGCTTTTGGAACAGTGTGGTGCAACGGTGATTGCTCTGGAATCTACTCGAATGGCGGTTGATTTTCTAACGGGAGCGATCGCCCAACCCCCCGATTTATTGGTCAGCGATATCCACATGCCAGAAGAAGATGGATATGCTTTGATTCGACAAGTTCGGGCGATCGCCCGCGATCGCAATCTGATTTTGCCCGCAGTTGCACTAACCGCCTGTGCTGGGCCAGAAGATCGCACCCAGCTTTTGTTAGCAGGCTTCCAAATTCACATTCCCAAACCGATTGATGCAGCAGAATTTATGGCAGTGATTGCCAACCTGACTGGAAGGGCGAATAGCGTCTAATCATTCGTCATCGGAATGCGATCGCTTCCAGGCTGCTCTGACCAGGCGAATTTCAGGGTAGCTGTAGGTTTCTCCTAAGTGATCCCGAATCATCCGTAGGGAATCTGCGCCGGTAATGGCGATCGCCTGCTCAATCGTTGCCTGCCGCTCTGGTGGAACGAGCGAATCTAAATCGACCCGTTGTCCGGCTTCCATCAGCACTCCCAGGTGGTCAATGATCGTACTGAGGCGAAAGTTGCGCTGTTCGGCAATTTCGGCTGGAGACAGGCCCTGCTGGTGCAAATCTAGCGTGTGCAGGTGAGTGGTGGACAGCATTCCCTCGGGTGAGGGAGAGGGAGTGGGTTCGGTCTGTTCTGAACCGAAATTATCGTCTTCTGAGCGAGTGGGAATTCCCTGCTCCTCACAAAAAGCCCGAATTTCAGCAGTAAATCGAGCGCCGTAGCGATCGCGCTTGTGGCTACCCACACCTGAAATTTTGGCGAATTCTTTTAGAGTTTGGGGCTGTTTCTGGGACATTAGCCGCAAGCTGGAGTCAGCAAAGACGACGTAGGGCGGCACAGATTGCTCATCGGCGATCGCCTTGCGCAACACTCGCAGCCGCTCAAACAGCATTTCTGAATCTGCTCTGGGTTGAGATTCCTCAGCCTGGCTTTCTAGACGTGGCGGCAACACAATCTCGACCGTGCGTTGGCTCCGCATCACGTCCCAACTGGCGGCATTCAGCTTTAAGACTGAGTAGCCATCAGAGCTTTCCTCCAGTAAGCCTTGATGCAGGAGCGATCGCCCCAACACTTTCCAGGCATCGGCACTGCGATCGCGCCCAATGCCGTAAGTCGAAAGCTTGTCGTGTCCGTTCTTCAGAATTCGCTTGTCTTTGGACCCGCGCAGTACGTCGATGATGTACTTCATCCCAAAGCTCTCTCGACAGCGAGCTACGCAGGACAAAAACTTTTGCGCCTCAACGGTCCAATCTTCCGTCGGACGGGGATGCAAACAATTGTCACAGTTGCCGCAGTTGCCAATAAAGCTCTCGCCAAAGTAAGCCAGTTGAATCCGGCGGCGGCAATCTGTTCCCTCCGCATAGTCGATCACCTGGCGCAACTGCTGGCGGGCAATTTGCTGCTCATCAGGGTCAGACTTCTGTTCAATCAGAAAGTCAACCGTTTTAATGTCGCCATAGCTGAAGTAGAGGGTGCATTGTGCCGCTTCGCCATCTCGTCCGGCGCGTCCCGACTCCTGATAATAGCCTTCCAGGTTGCGGGGCAAGTCATAGTGAACCACAAACCGCACGTCTGGCTTGTTGATTCCCATGCCGAAGGCGATCGTTGCAACCATGACGCGCACGTCATCCCGAATGAAGCGGGTCTGATTTTGCGATCGCTCCTTATCGCCGAGTCCGGCGTGATAAGGCAGCGCTTCAACGCCATCACGCTGAAGTCGATAGGTGAGTTCATCTACCTTGCGCCGACTGAGGCAGTAAATAATTCCAGAGCCGGAAGTTTGTCGCACCTGTTCCAGCAGTTCTCCGTAGGCATGTCTTTGCTTTGGACGAACTTCGTAGTAAAGGTTTTGACGGTTGAAACTAGCGATGTGGATGTTAGGCGATCGCAACTCCAACTGCCGCACAATATCTTGCCGCACCCGTTCTGTTGCTGTTGCCGTCAGTGCCAGCACGGGCACATCTAGGTAGCGATCGCGCAAACTGCGAAGCTGCCGATATTCTGGGCGAAAGTCATGACCCCACTCTGAAACGCAGTGCGCTTCGTCGATTGCAAATGCCGCAATCCCGACTGTTGCCTGGATCTGGTCAAGCAGCGATAAAAAACGTTCTCCCAACAAACGCTCTGGAGCCACATAGAGTAGCTTAATCCGCCCATTCAGAATGTCTGCCTCGCGCTGACGCACCTCCGTTAAACCTACGCTGCTATTCAGGAAGGTTGCTCCAATGCCGTTATCTTGCAGTGCCTCGACCTGATCTTGCATTAGCGCAATCAGCGGCGAAACCACGACCGTCAGCCCTGGTTTGAGCAGTGCCGGAAGTTGGAAACACAGAGATTTGCCGCCTCCGGTGGGCATGATCACTAGCAAATCTTGATCTTGTAGTGCCGCCTCAATGATTTGCTGTTGCCCTAGTCGGAAGCGATCATAGCCAAAAAAGTGCTTGAGCGCCTGCTCTAGTGAACTAAACTGAGAAGCGATCGGAGTTAAATTCGGGGTCATCGAATTAAGTACTGCATCCACTTTTCCATGTTGCCTTAAAACTCTCAGGAATAAGGGTTCAGATAACTGGGCTATACTCCTTCGAAGGACGCAGGCTCAAAAAAGGCTTCTGCTGCACAGAGTAATTCGATCGCCTGATCAGCACTGATCAATCGCTTCAGCACCACCTGACCGATCGCACTAGCAGACTCAGTATTAAATTCTGCTTCGGGTTTGACTTCTACCATTATCACTTCATCTTCAACCCGGTAGAGCCACAGCTTCTCGCCCTTTTCAGCAATACACAGATTCATCCGGCGGATGTCGGGTTTGCGTCGCCAGGCGACCTCATTCCACAGCCCACCCATTTCCCATACCCGTCCAACTGTCCAACCGTCTGAGAGAAAAAAGTATTTCACGAGTCGGTAGCCTCTATTTGCCATGATTTCTGAGAATGCAGCCTTGGACCGCTCTGCCAAAATTCATGACATTAACATCACTACCCGTAAAGTTTCTGGGAGTGTTGTTTGGAATTATGCCTTCCGAATGGACTTCTCCAAAGATTACTCAAGTTTTCTCAAGACTACCCAAAATAGCTTGGCTGAAGCAGCATTAAGAACATCGACGGCTGTAAGTTGGGAGTGAATCTGAGCTGATAGCTAAAGGGCGACGAACTGCTACAGGTCATGGGCAATGCATTGGCATGACGAGGAGAAAACCAGGCATCTGCCGTAATGACGAGGCGAGTGGCAAAGCGGCGAAAGTCCTGAGTGGATTTGCCCTGTGTTCCAGTGGAGGAAAAGACTGCATACATGACCCCTTCCCCGTCCCACAGCAATCCATAGCCAGTGCTGTCGTTGTTGGTTACTTCGTACTTGATAGCAGGTCTGAATTGCTGAGGTCGTTTTGAAAACCGTTATAGAAGCATCGTTTAGGGAATTGAAGCCACATTTGGCTGAATCTTCGTCAGCACTGTAGCTAAACGGAGTTGCCCCTGAGTTCTTTGGATTCACTCGAATCTTGACCACGACACGATGAAGCGATCGCCAGTTTCGCAGAGAATCGATCGCCGGTTTCGCAGAGAAGCGATCGCTTCTTACATAAATTGGGGTCACAAATGAAAAGACACCTCGCGAAGTGGGTGCCTTTTCGTCTTAAACATCTCTAATTGCAGCAACCTTATTCCAGCCCTGATTCCATTGGCACAGGGTCAGTATCTGGTTTTGCCTGTGGCTGAGCCAGCCCTTTGCCTTCTAAATAAATAGCGCGGATATCAGCGGGTAGGGTAGCCTCTAGCTTTTGATAGCCATCTTGAAGCTGTGTCTTGACCTCAGCCGCCGAAATTGCCTCGCCTTCTGCCTGCAAGTAGGCTGCAATTCGGGTTTCGCTCCAGTGAAAGGTTTGCGCCATTACAATCATCAACCGTTGGACAGGCGGAAGCTGATCCAGCGCTTGCTCGATGTAGCACCACAGCGGTGGTGAAGCGGCTTTGAGAGAATAGTGAATTGACTCAACCGCTGGCAAATCAGCTCCATTAATACAGACAGCGGTTACATTAATCAGCCAACTCTGCAAAGACAGCCCTGATCGGGATGCTGCACTCGGAGCGGCAGCGGCGTGCAGATCCAATCCACCCAACTCGTGATAGATGTGCTTCCAGGTAATCGCGAACAGATAGTCTGCCTGAACGGGCGATCGCGCCGAATGTCGAATTAGCGTGTACACAATCGGACTATATCGGCAAAAGATCGCTGTAAAATACTGCCCTGCATCAGGATGCCGTTGAAACAGCGTCAGCAATTCCTGGTCGCTGTAGTGAAACAGCGATTTCACGAGAGGGTGACTACATTCAGGAAAATTTGGAACTAGCACGGCTAATGATTTACAGAGGGCTAAAAATACACCTGGTAAAGAATAACATTTGAAAATCTATCGGTTGGTAAGCGCGTTCCCAGGAATAGCTCCCACTATACCCAACTGTTACGCCCAACTGAGGCATTTTTTCAAAATTGTTCTTGAGGTGAATCAAACCATGTGGGTCCGGCATTCGGATAACTCCGATCGCTATATTATTTACCCTGACAGAGCTGCTATAGCCCAGCCTCTATGGTTCAAATAGTAAGCAGTCGAGGCTTTCAAGAAATTCTGAACTGACTTAAGCACAATTTATCCAGTTCAGTAGAACTTCTCATGATTTACCCCAGATTTGAATGCTATACGCCCCGTTCTGCAAACCGGGCAGCGATATACTATGCAATAGAGTGCGTGAAGAATCTTCACAAATTTAACGAGGCTTTTTAGCCTGCAAGCTGACGGACGTTGTACTACGTTGTGCGGTAGTCTGACGGTTGATCTAGCAGCTGAATTGGCTTAATGGTTCAGTGAATTAAGGTAATTTGACGGCTAGATAAGTTGTCCTAATCGTTGCCCGTAATAGGAAACATGAACTCAGGAATTGATTTACAAGGAAGTTTTATTCAGCTCCTCGTTGATCTGGGGCTGCCTGCTGAGGTAGCTAGGGTCGCCTGGTTGCCCCTCCCCATGCTGTTAGTACTCGTTGGCGCGACTCTAGGGGTGTTGGTCACAACTTGGTTAGAGCGAAAAATTTCAGCCGCAGCCCAACAGCGAATTGGTCCTGAATTCGCTGGTCCCCTGGGGATGCTCATTCCGATCGCCGACGGTCTGAAACTGCTAGTCAAGGAAGACATTATTCCTGCCAAAGCTGATTCTTTGCTGTTTACGCTCGGACCAGCGATCGTCGTCATTCCCGTATTCCTGTCATTCCTGATCGTGCCCTTCGGACAAAATCTGTTGATTACCGATTTGGGTATTGGTGTTTTTCTCTGGATTTCGCTCTCCAGCATTGCACCCATCGGTTTGCTAATGGCTGGCTACGCTTCAAACAACAAGTATTCTCTGTTAGGTGGGCTGCGAGCTGCTGCACAATCGATTAGCTACGAGATTCCGCTGGCGCTGTCGGTGGTGGCGATCGTCATGATGTCAAACTCCCTCAGCACCATCGACATCGTTCAGCAGCAGTCTGGTTATGGAATCCTTGGCTGGAACGTTTGGCGACAACCTATTGGCTTCTTGATTTTTTGGATTGCGGCCCTTGCAGAGTGCGAACGTCTCCCCTTTGACCTCCCCGAGGCAGAAGAAGAATTGGTCGCAGGCTACCAAACTGAGTACGCGGGCATCAAATTTGGCTTGTTCTACCTTGGCTCCTACGTCAACTTGGTGCTTTCGTCTCTATTTGTCTCCGTTCTCTATCTGGGCGGTTGGAATTTCATCATTCCTATCGAATCCTTAGCAGGTTGGTTAAGCATAAGTGAGTCTACCCCTTGGCTCCAGGTACTTACCGGGTCGCTGGGCATCATCATGACTCTGCTCAAAGCCTATCTGCTTGTTTTCCTGGCAATCTTGCTGCGCTGGACGCTTCCCCGCGTTCGCATTGACCAACTGCTAGACCTGGGTTGGAAATTCCTATTGCCTGTTTCCCTAGTAAATCTTCTGCTCACCGCCGCTCTCAAGCTCACCTTCCCCTTTGCCTTCGGCGGGTGACTTTTGGAAGATGAGAATCAAGGATGAGAATCAAGAATGAATGCACTTGTAGCAATCTCTTCATCCGCAAAAAGTTCCCACCCCTCATCCTCCCTTTTCAACCCTCATTCCTGATCCTTGTTAGGTGACACTATGTTGAAGTTCCTTAAGCAAGTTACTGACTATACCAAAGAGGCAGTCCAAGCTGCCCGATATATCGGACAAGGGCTGTCTGTCACCTTTGACCACATGCAGCGTCGCCCGATTACTGTTCAATATCCCTACGAGAAGCTGATTCCCTCAGAGCGGTTCCGTGGTCGGATTCACTTTGAGTTTGACAAGTGCATTGCCTGTGAGGTCTGCGTTCGGGTGTGCCCGATTAACCTCCCTGTGGTGGATTGGGAATTTAACAAAGAAACCAAGAAGAAAAAGCTAAACCACTACAGCATTGACTTTGGCGTTTGCATTTTCTGCGGTAACTGCGTCGAATACTGCCCGACCAACTGCCTCTCCATGACTGAGGAATATGATCTGTGTACCTACGATCGCCACGAACTAAACTTTGATAATGTGGCGTTGGGCCGTCTCCCTTACAAAGTTACGCAAGACCCGATGGTGCAACCTATGCGCGAGTTAGCGTACTTGCCCAAAGGCGTGCTTTACCCTCATGGGCTACCTGCTGGTTCCCGTCGGGCTGGTAAGCTACCAGAAGAAATTTTGGAAGAAGCCGAAGAAAATGGCGCAAAGTAAGGCTCGGAGGTTGGAGTAGGCAGATCTCAGCTTTTTCTGCCTGATCCACTGGTGGTAAAAACTTGATGGAGATTAGCGAACGTGAACTTAGCGGATGGAGTTCAAATTGTTTCATTTGGCGTGCTGGCGCTGATGATGCTAGGTGCAGCACTGGGTGTGGTGCTGTTAGAAAATATCGTTTACTCGGCGTTCCTGCTGGGCGGCGTGTTTATTAGCATTGCTGGGCTTTACATTCTGCTGAATGCGGGCTTTGTTGCTGCGGCTCAGGTACTTATCTATGTTGGAGCCGTTAACGTACTGATTCTGTTTGGAATCATGCTGGTTAACAAGCGTCAGAATTTTGTGCCGCTGCGGAATGCCTGGGTTGGCAAAATTACAACAGCAGCCGTTTGCCTGGGTTTGTTTGCCCTACTAGGAACGATGGTGCTAGCAACTCCCTGGGCAATTTCTACGGCTCCGGTGGCAGGAGATACCTCTACTGTTGTGATTGGTATGCATTTCTTTAGCGACTTTTTGCTGCCGTTTGAGCTAGCCTCGGTGTTGCTGCTGATGGCGCTGATTGGGGCGATCGTTCTAGCACGACGTGAGTTTCTGCCCGATGCGCTTGAGCGAGAGGAGACTCAACAACCTGTGTTGACATTGCCCGAACGTCCTCGTGAACTGGCTTCAGCGGCACCCGGTAGCCCCGACAGAACCCTTGGAACTTCTCCAACACAACGCAATGTTTAGGTAGCTCCCTGGAAATTGCTGCAAATTTGAAATTGACAAAACTCTATGGAACTTCAATACTTTCTTCTCCTGGCAGCTGCCCTGTTTTGTATCGGAATCTATGGTTTGGTGACAAGCCGCAATGCGATTCGGGTGCTGATGTCAATTGAGCTACTGCTAAATGCCGTTAATATCAACTTAATGGCGTTTTCTAACTACCTCGACCCCAGCGGAATCAAGGGACAGGTGTTCACGGTATTTGTGATTACGATCGCCGCTGCTGAGGCGGCTGTCGGTTTGGCGATCGTGCTTTCGATCTATCGCAACCGCGATACGGTAGATATGGAGCAGTTTAATTTGCTCAAGTGGTAGTGCTTCTAGTGTGGTGAAGGTTTGGAGCTAAATCAGGTCATTATTGCCTACAAAGCAGGAGACTCCTTCAGCCAACGCCGGGCAGAGCAGTGTGCTGAGCAGTTGGAAAACCGGAAGTGTCGCGTCCTGGTCGGCCCAAGCGGTGCCAAGGACAACCCCTATCCGGTTTTTCTGGCATCGGTACAGCAGAAGATAGATCTGGGTCTGGTGTTTGGTGGGGATGGAACGACTCTGGCAGCCGCCAGACACCTCGCGCCCGAAGGCATTCCAATTCTCGCCATCAATATTGGCGGACATTTAGGCTTTTTAACCGAGTCTTCAGATCACCTGAAAGACTCTGACCAGCTTTGGGATCGGCTGCTAGAAGATCGGTTTGCAGTGCAGCGACGAATGATGCTGCAAGCCTGCACCTTTGAAGGCGGGCGTGAAAATCAGGAGCCAATGAGCGATCGCTACTACGCTCTGAACGAGATGTGCGTTAAACCTGGTTCCGCCGATCGCATGATTACCTCCATCCTGGAAATGGAAATCGACGGAGAAGTCGTTGACCAGTACCAGGGGGATGGACTGATCGTGGCAACTCCTACTGGCTCAACCTGCTATACCGTTGCTGCAAATGGGCCGATTTTGCATCCTGGTATGGAGGCGATCGCCGTTACTCCTATCTGCCCTCTGAGTCTTTCCAGTCGCCCAATTGTGCTGCCTCCTCGCTCAGTCGTCAGTATCTGGCCTTTGGCAGACCGAGAACTGACGACGAAGCTATGGATGGATGGCGTTTTGGCAACTTCAATTTGGCCAGGGCAGCGAGTTGATATTCGCATGGCAGATTGCTCTGCCAACTTCATTGTTTTGCGAGAGAACTATTCCTATTACCAAACGCTGCGCGAAAAGCTGCAATGGGCTGGAGCCCTAGTACGTTACAGCAACAATCACCGCAACTAATGCCGCTAGCCACAAAGGGGCTGAAGCCCCTTTCACTGATGAATAGGCTAGGTGGTTTGCACTAGCTGGGTTTTACTCAGCATTGACAATTTTCGGCACTTTGAAGAACTCACCATCCCGATCAGGGGCACTTTCGAGAATAATCTCTCGGTCTTCACAAGGCTGTAGCTGATCAGGGCGAGAGACATTGCTCATATCGATCGCCCGTGTGGTTGGTGCCACTTCACTCGTATCTAGCTCACTCAGTTGCTCAAAATATTCCAAAATATCGCTGAGCTGTCCAGTAAACTGAGTTTCCTCTTCAGAAGTTAGATTCAGTCGGGCTAAATGGGCGACTTTTTGAACTTGTTCGCGGTCAATCATGCTTTATCCTTACTAAAAATACACGTCCATTTTTGACCGCCCAGTGGTTTTCAGCCAGTTTTGAGCTTCGATGTAGTTGTTGGGAGCCATTCGGATGGCGCGCTGCCAATATTCAGCAGCCTGATCATAATATTCTTCGGCCGCTTCAGAGTTGCCTGCTTCTTCCTGGCGTTCGCCCAGATAGTGATAAATTACCGCAACGTTGTTGAGAGCCTGAGGCATTCGGGGGTTTAGCTCCAGTGCTTCCCTGTAGTGTCCTAGCGCTCGCTCGTGCTCGCCGTTGCTGGCATGAATCAGTCCTACGTTATAGAGAATGTAGCTGCGGTCGTAGGGGTCTTCTTCAAGCCCCAATGCTTCTTCGTAGTTTGCCAGTGCTTCGGCATATTCACCATCTGCTTGGGCGGACATGCCGTCTCGGTAATAGGCAAAAGCTTCTTTCGCGCTTTTGCTGGCTGGCAGAACTTTAAGAATCAGGTCTGCCATGACCGTAAAGCTTTTATCAATGAAATTGTCGTTTCGTTGAGATCTGGGCATAGCTGCTTGTGATAGGAGAACTAACTGCTTAGAGTAGCTGATTTATTGTTTAGAGTAGCTGATTTATATGAGGCGATCGCCCACTTACCAACTAACTTAATGCTGAGCCTGACCGGTCAAATTCCAATACTAGACGGTTGTGATACTAGACGGTTGTGGGCGATCGCGTGACTGTCATCACTCAACTTGTCTAACCAGGTCACGTCTACCCTCTATAGGAGTCACTCTAATTCTAAGAAATTGTCACACCTTTTCCCCAGGACGATCACCAACGGTTTCATGCAAGTCCCACATACTATTCTCAAGTCCAACAACGTTCTAGCCATTGAGATAGAGTCTCTGCTAAGCGAACTACCTCTCCAAATTGATGCCGGGCTGAACGACGATGCTTAAGATCCAGTTCTGGGGTGCAGCAGTTGAGTTTGAGCGGGTGCTGCGAATTAGTTTGAAATCAAAAGTTCCTGCGACGTACAGTAGCTGCGCTGCTAGAGAGTAGTCAGCTGTTGATGGGTTGGATGTTCCTGAAAAATAACCTTCACGGGTGTTCCGTCACACATTGAGGCAGGTAAAACTGCCCCTCACCATTTTGTAGAACTACGGAGCTAATCGTGATAATGTCCGACTCAAAACAGCAGTTTTCAAACAGTTTTTTAAACAACGAATTAAACAATAACTTTGCAAAAAGCAACTCTGCCAAAGAGAATCCTGCCAAGCTGAAACCGCAGAAGCCTTCCAGCTCACTTCTAGACGGTGTAGCTGTTTTTCCAGACGGCTCGGTGATGTGGGTGCCAGACAGCGATGTGATGGGGAATGATGGCAGATCATGCGAGGTAGCGTTACCCTACTTGAACCATCGACCCGACCAAAGCTATTTTCAAAACCGCAATTACCACCCATCTGCTGCTGTTGCCTTGATTAAACGAATTATCAAACAGCAAATCCTATCGTTTCAACGAGTACCGCGCTAGCCGATGAATTAAATTGGATCAACCTGCTACGGGGTAGATTGGAAAATCTGAATCCTATACTGGAGGTATACCCCGTAGTTTTCACCGAGAAATTGGCATGGCTCTAAACCCTATCGTCATGCAGGCGATTGAGAAGCTAGATTATCGCGTCACTACTGGCGACGTAGCCTCTCAGTCAGGCTTGGACATTAAGCTGGCCGAGCAAGATCTGCTGGCGCTAGCATCTGAAGCCGGAGGACATCTTCAAGTCTCAGACTCAGGAGAAATTGCCTATCTCTTCCCCCGTAACTTTAGAGGGGTCTTACGAAACAAATACTTAAGGCTGCGCCTACAGGAATGGTGGAACAAGATCTGGAAGATTTTGTTTTACCTGATCCGCATTTCCTTTGGCATTCTGCTAATCGCATCGCTGGTCTTGATTGCAGTCTCGATCTTTGTTCTGATCACTGCGACGAACGCTAGCCGAGAGGGCGGTGACGAGCGTCGAGATAGCGGCGGTGGTGGATTCATCTTCCTTCCCCGGTTTTGGTTTGGGCCTGACTTATTCTGGATTTTTTACCCCGACTATTACGACCGCCGGTCATATTATCGCCAGCGTCAGACCACTTCTCGTCGGGGGATTGAGCCAAACAATGAGATGAATTTTTTGGAAGCGGTTTTCTCCTTCCTGTTTGGTGATGGCAATCCCAACGCTGACCTGGATGAACGCCGCTGGCAGTCGATCGCCACAGTCATTCGTAATAATAGTGGTGCTGTCGCTGCCGAACAGGTTGCGCCTTACCTGGATGACCTGGGCACTGGCTACAACCGAGAATACGAAGATTACATGTTGCCTGTGCTGAGCCGCTTCAACGGTCGCCCAGAGGTTAGCCCGGATGGACAAATCGTCTACCACTTCCCAGAGCTACAGGTGACTGCAAAACAAAATCGCAGTAAATCGGTAGCGGCTTACCTAAAGGAATCTCTGTGGAAATTTAGTCATGCCAGTTCAGGGCAGGTGGCGATCGCCATCGGTTTGGGTGTTGCCAACCTGGCTGGAGCGATATTTTTGGGAACCCTGCTTACCGATCCGGCGCTCATAGCCGAGATTGGCGGACTGATTGCCTTTGTTGATGTCATTTACCCGCTACTGCTAGCCTATGGCATCGCCTTTATCGGAATCCCGCTAATCCGCTACTTTTGGGTTAAATGGCGAAACCAAAAAGTTGAAGCTCGCAACCGCCAGCGCCAAGAGCACGCCATGCTGCTAAGTCAGGCAACCCCTGAACTCCAAAGCAAAATCGCTTATGCCAAACAGTTTGCTGCTGAAACCGTGATCAGTGCTGATAACCTGGCATACACCACTGAGCAAGACCTACTTGAGCAGGAAGCCTCTAACCCTGACAAAGTTGACGCCGAGTGGCGGCGCAGGTTAGAGCAAGGCTTTTAAGAGTCCCAGAGCCATCGTACAGATCAAAAGAAAGCAGTGAGGACAGGGCTTAAGCCCTGTCCTCACTGCTTTCTCTTAACTGAATAACCAGTTAGCGAACCTCGATCTGAGACAAAATTGCGCCCGTGTAGTAATGGCGAACAATTTGCTGATAGTTTTGTCCCTGCATCGCCATACCGTAAGCTCCCCACTGGCTCATGCCGACTCCATGACCAAAGCCACCGCCGACGACCTGGAAGCTAACTGGACGAGAAGGCACAGTTTCGCCCGCGCTGGCGACCGGCTCAAACTGCGGTGTAATTGCGAATAAAGTACTTTTCAGTCCTAAAGCGCGGCGAATTTCATCGCCTGTCATAATGCGGCTTCCTGACTCCCCAACAACTCGCATTCTTCTGACGCGACCACCAGGACGAGTATATTCCTCTGGAGTAAAGGAAACGATATTGCCTACGCCGGAAATCCGTTGCTGTAAGTCGGATGCGGAGAAGTTTTCAACCCATTGTCTGTCAGGAGAATATTGATCAAAGTCAGGAACGCCGCGCAGATAAGCCAGTGGACTGACCCAAACCTGCTCCACATCTTCAGTGTGTCCACCTGATGAAGAGTGAAAAACGGCATTGATGATTTGCCCGTTGTAGGTCAGCACCTGACCCTGAGTTTGGTCTACAGCAGTTTGGGTGCTAGCTGTTTCTTCGCCTAAGCCGCCATAGACCTGCCAAGCTTGAGTGTCACCGACATCAAACACCTCGTTGGCACCCGTCTGACGCTGGAAAAGCGCATAGGATCTGGCAGCAACCGCCTGTGCCTTGAGCGACTCAATGGGCCAACTAGTGGGCATTTCAGCGCCAACGACGCTGTAAAGGTAATGTTCTAAATCGACGTAATTGACGGCTGTCAGCCCATTTCCTGTAGGGACAACTAGGGTGCGTCCGCGATACCATTTGTCGCCAATCCAGACGGCTCCGCCTTCACTGGGTTCGATCCAGATTTGGCTTGACTGCCAATCGTCGATCGCCACTCTCCCTGCCTCGGACTCAGCTACCTTCGCATTCATCGCTGGAATGTTTGCTAAGACTTGACCTGAGCCGTCACGTACGACAGCATCTGTTGAGCTGCCGACTTGCACCTGAGACACCCCTTGCTCAACAGCAACGCGCATTTCTAAGCGCTGAGCATAGGCGGGAGCGATCGCCACCAACCACAGCAGCAGCGAAAACCACCAGGAGTGTTTAGTAAAACGAGTGAATTGCTGAAGCCGAAACCAGCGAGATTTGGCATAGCATCCAGATGTCATAACTTGCGGACTCCTAACACTGAGATAAAGATAAGTTTGCAGTGGACTCAGGGATTCACAAATGACAGGGGAAGATTGGCATGAAGCAATAACCCTGCCCAATATAGACCAATTTGAACCGAATTTAGACCGTGATTTAGATCAAATTCTAGTCACTTTTGAAACTCATACCAATCCAACGAATCGTCGCAATACCTGTAGTGCGAGCGTTTTGCCTGTAATCTTTGTCCGGCATGGGCTGTAACTGTTTGCATCATTCATCACTCAGTTACAACTAACCGGAATTCCCTTGAATTCTTGAATTTGAGGCTCTAACTGCGGCTGAATGTTCCGGTATTTTTGAATCTAGGAAGTTCACAGCGATGAATTTGCATCCTATGTCACTATAGATTTGTGCAGAAGATTCGTGCAAAGCATTTGTGCCAAAAATCAGGTTGACCCATCTTGCAGATAACTTTTCTAGGAACTAGTTCGGGTGTGCCGACGCGATCGCGCAACGTTTCCAGCATTGCTCTGCGACTGCCGCAACGAGCAGAAACCTGGCTATTTGACTGTGGCGAAGGCACTCAGCACCAAATTCTCCGTAGTGATGTCAAGATTAGCCAAATTACTCGCATTTTTGTCACTCACATGCACGGGGACCACATCTACGGCTTGATGGGGCTGCTGGCAAGCTGTGGGTTGGCGGGTAATCCAACCCGGATTGATGTTTACGGACCACCTCACCTGAATGAGTATCTGCGAGCTTGTGGGCGCTATTCTCAGACCCATTTTTCCTATCCGGTAAAAGTCCACACCGTACAGCCCGGAGTTGTATTTGAGGATGAGGAATTTACCGTAAGCTGTAGCCCTTTGACGCATCGGGTACCTGCTTTTGGCTATCGCGTTTCGGAAAAAGATAAAGCAGGACGATTTGATGTAGAGCAAGCTGCTGCGTTAGGCATTCCTTCAGGTCCACTATATGGCAAGCTCAAGCGAGGGGAGGTGATTACCTTAGCAGATGGGCGCAAAATTAATGGGGCTGATCTATGTGGCGAAACCCAGATTGGACGTAAGTTTGTCTATTGCACTGATACGATCTTCTGTGAAAATTCGGTAGAGCTAGCGCAAGATGCAGATGTGCTGGTGCATGAAGCGACGTTTGCCCATCAGGATGCTGAATTAGCTTACCAGCGGCTTCATTCTACTTCCACCATGGCGGCTCAGGTGGCTCTTGCAGCGGGAGCCAAGAAGCTGATTATGACTCACTTTAGCCCGCGCTATGCACCGGGAAATGCGATCGCCCTCACTGATCTGCTGTCTGAAGCTCAGGCAATCTTTCCCCATACGCTCATGGCTCATGACTTTTTCACTTATGATATTCCTCGTCGCCAAGCCGAAACATTGGCAGCGGTTTAGTTATTGCACCTGATTTAATCGACTTTAAACAACTTAGAACAGAAATAACCTAAAAAAGGAGCGCAGCATTGCTGCGCTCCTGGTAATTCAGATTAGGCTGTAAGTGGTTGCCAGCTTAAGCCAAAGTTTCTGGACAGTAGCCGAGTCCATGAACGAATTGCTTGCGAAATTCCTCAATTTCGTCGCGATCAGGATTGCCATGAGAGACAACAGCGACCTGGTAGCGATGCATCACGTCAATTGGAGACTGTCCTGTTTCTAGTCCCCAAAGAGCCATTTTCACGCGAATTTCAGGCTCATAGGGAATACCCAGTTCGTTTAGGAAAGCGCGGAAATCCCCGTGCTGCTGTGCATCCAGGTTGTGAGTGAGTTTTACCTTAACTACCCAGCCGTCAATCTGGTGGATCACAGTCATGAAACGGACTGGAAGCCAGGGTGAAGTGTGGAGGTGTTCGACAACTCTCAACGTCAGGCTGGCATTTGCAAGGTAATAGAGATATTCCATAAGGTTTGGATGTCCGGGCAAATGCTACATCTATATTCTGAATGGAATTACGGATAACCAATAGGGGAATAATCCCCGACCTGGAGTAGGGAGGTTCACCCAAGCTGACGAAGCGGAAGACTAAAAGCAAACTGAAAACAGGGCAGGCTTTACCGTAGATACTAAATTTCAAGCAGAATTTCAAGCAGAATGATGAGCAAGATAACGGACGAACAAAACTGGAAGCGATCGCCCTCCATTCCTCTCGATCAATCAGATTGGCTGTTGGCTGCATATGATTACCAGTTACCCGAGCAGCAAATTGCTCAAAATCCTGTCGTTCCTAGAGACAGTGCCCGATTGCTTGTCGTTTCGTCAACTGCCACGCACCAGCACAGTATCTTTCGAGATTTACCGAATTTGCTCCAACCCGGCGACCTCTTGGTACTCAACAACACCCGCGTAATTCCCGCTCGTCTCTACGGGCGTAAGCCAGGAGGCGCTGAGGTCGAGGTTTTACTGTTAGAAGAACAGCAGCCCAATCGTTGGTTAGCCCTCGTCAAACCTGGTAGACGGCTCAAACCAGGGGCACAAATTCTGTTTGGAGGATTGGAGGAAAGCGCTGTTCAACCCGGTCTGCCAGTTCAACCCGATCTACCAGTTCAGCCCGATCTATTAGTCCAGTCCGGTCTACCATTAGCTGCCGAGATCCTGTCAACTGATGAGCCAACTGGTGGACGAATTATTCAATTTAACCTACCGGAAGGACAGTCTCTTTACGAAGTGCTAGAGCAGCTGGGCCAAGTGCCTTTGCCGCCCTACATTACTGGATCTGAAGCTGATCCAGAGCAATACCAGACGGTGTATAGCGATCGCCCCGGTGCCGTTGCTGCCCCTACCGCAGGGCTACACTTCACGCCAGAATTGCTCGCTCAACTCAAAGCAAAAGGAATTGACCAGGCATTTATCACCCTGCACGTTGGGGTAGGAACTTTCCGCCCAGTGGAAACAGACAACATCACTACCCATCAGATGCATGGAGAGTGGGTAGAAGTTCCCCCCGAAACGGTGGAAAAAATTCGCCAAACCCAAGCTCAAGGGGGACGTATCTTTGCAGTCGGTACCACCGTTACCCGTGCTCTAGAAGGTGCAGCTCAGGCAGGAACGCTTCAGCCTTATCGCGGCAAGGTTGACCTCTTTATTTACCCTGGCTACCAGTGGCGAGTGGTGCAAGGGCTAATCACCAATTTCCATTTGCCTAAGTCCAGCTTACTGATGCTGGTCAGCGCTTTGATTGGGCGAAAGCGACTGCTAGCGCTCTATCAAGAGGCGATCGCCCAAAATTACCGCTTCTACTCATTTGGAGATGCAATGCTGATTCTGCCTGAAGCCTCGATCTAAGGCAACACCAGGGATTTATACCAGAAGCGAACGATAAGCTCTGAGGGTTTCATGAGCAGTTCTCTCCCAGGAATATAGCTTTGCTTGCTCTTTGCCTTTGCGAATCAGTTCTTGACGTAGGGTGCGATCGCCCACGACGCGCAAGATGGCATTAGCTATGTCTGCAACATCGTTTGGATCAACTAAAAGCGCCGCATCTCCTGCAACTTCCGGCAGCGATGACGTATTAGAAGTTATAACGGGAGCTTCTAACGTCATAGCTTCTAATACCGGCAGACCAAATCCCTCGTAGTGGGATGGATATACAAAAACATCTGCTTTTGAATAAAACAAGGCAACCAACTCATCAGACAAATAGTTGAGATGATGGATGCAGTGGTTCCAGGGCGATCGCTCAATCTCTGCAAAAATCGGTTTATAGTGCCAACCTTTTTGCCCAATTAAAATTAAGTGATGCTCGATTTTGTGTTTCTGCTTAAGTAGATTGAATGCCTTAATCAAAACGTTAATATTCTTCCTAGGCTCAATCGTGCTAACAAAAAGAATATAAGGTTTTGAAAAGTCATAGCTAACAGAATGAGTAAGCTGTTCAGCCACTTCTTTGGATAGGTAATTTGTGTGATAACGACTTGCTAGGGGAGTAACTTGAATCCGGCTAGAGCTAACATTCAAATGCTCAACAATATCCTGCTTGGAACTTTCCGAAATTGTCAAAACTAGATCAGTCCATCTAAGACATTGCTGAATACGTGAGGCATAGCTTCTGACAATTGCGTTGACATAGTTTGGGTACTTGATAAATGTCAGATCATAAATGCTCATTACCCTCAAACTCTTTTGGCACGGATATACAGCGTAATTAGTGCCATGAACAATATCCGGTAGCTCAAAAGATTGCTCAAAATAAGGCAAAAGTGGATTTGGAACGGTTGCTAATAGATTAAGAACTCTAACAGGCAACGGTAGCAAATGAAGATTAGAATATTGCTGAATTGAATCGGGGAATTTAAGATTTCCGCGAAGCCAATTCTTGAGACTTGGCTGGTAAGCAATTCCTAACTGAAAGTTTTCTTGGTCCTGTAATGCATGAAGTGCCTGAATCAGATTGGCGACATAAAAGCCAACACCACTAGGTTTTGGAAGCAGCGGAGTCGCATCAACTACAACTTTTAACATCAAATATATACTTTGAGTACACCGATCACCTTGCTACTAGTACAGGCATAGACAATGATTTAAGTGCTATCTCGCTTATTTCCGCGCACTTCTAGTCTAATTTCTGCTTAGAAATGAAACCCGAAGAACCTATTTCTGAGTTTCATTTCTGAGCAAATCTCTTTCTATTTCACAGCTAGCCGTCACTCAATTGCTTGAGGTCGTAATCAACCATCAATTCGACTAATTGCTCAAAAGAGTGACCAGGCTTCCAACCCAAACTTTTCTGAATCTTATCAGTAGAACCGACTAACTGCACTGCTTCATCAGGGCGATAAAAAGCAGGATCAACAGAGACATAATCCTGCCAGTTCAAGCCGACACAATTAAACGCACATTCAACTAGCTCTTTGACAGAACGAGCTTCGCCGCTAGCGATAATGTAATCGTCAGGTTGCTCTTGTTGCAGCATCAACCACATTGCATATACCGCGTCTTTGGCATAACACCAATCTCGACGGGCATCTAGATTTCCTAATTTCAACTCGTTGTCCAGACCCAGCTTAATTCTGGCAGCTCCATTAGTAATCTTGCGAAACACAAATTCTGTTCCCCGTCGGGGGGAATCATGGGTATAAGTGATCCCGCAGCAGGCATAGAGGTTGTACTGTTGACGGTAGTTGATCGTCATCCAGTGGGCATAGGCTTTGGCAACACCATAAGGGTTGCGAGGCCGAAAGGCAGTACGCTCATTTTGAGGAGATTCGTCAGGTTGTCCAAAGACTTCACTACTAGAGGCTTGGTAAAGTCTGGCATCAGGTTTACCGCGACGAATCGCTTCTAAAAGTCGAGAAACCCCGATCGCCGTATACTCGGCTGTGAGGGCGGGTTGTGTCCAAGAAATTGGGACATAGCTCTGGGAAGCAAGATTATAAATCTCATCCGGTTGGGCGCTGGCGATCGCATCCATCAAAGAAAACTGATCTAGAAGGTCACCCGAAACAATTTGAATTCGATCAGAAAGATGACCAATCCGCCCAACATTACCAGAACTGGATCGACGCACCAACCCGTACACCTCATAGCCTTTCTCTAACAAAAGTTCAGCGAGATAAGAACCGTCTTGTCCAGTTAATCCGGTGATTAAGGCTTTCTTTGTCATGGGGTTATCTTAGAGATTTCAAATTTTGAGTTTGACTGAGATAGTAGGCTAGACCAAATGCAACCAGGTCTCCTAAACTCGTTAGCACCCTTAGCATGAGCGATAAACCTAACGCTAATCCTTCTCCCAATACTGGAGAATACAACGTAACCAGGATCGCTTCTCTAACACCTATACCTCCTGGGGCACCCGGAGTCACAAAGCCGGCTACCCAGGCTATCGAAAAACTCCAAACAAATTGGTACCATGATATTCCAGCTTCTACTTGCCAAATTAAGTTTAATAGAAGCCAAACAACACTTCCAAATATAAGAAATATTGAAATGTAGAGAAGCCCTGATACACCAATACGTCCTACGTGAATGTAGGGCAAGCGTTTTTTAATCCAATTTTTGGCAGATGTCCAAACAGGTTTGGAAACAACAAATACAGTGGTAATTGCCAGTCCAATTACTGCCAATACAGCAATGACTAAGGCGATCGGTGCAACAAGATTTCTTGTGTAAAAGTCTATTTTAATATCTGGGAAAAACTGCTTACTGAATAGCAACCCAGCTGCCGATATGATGAGGCCCATCCCAAAGATCATGACAGTTTCCATGCTGGTGCTGAGAAGAGTCGCTTCAGCAGAAACTCCATATCGGCGACCTAAAGCGACCCGCCCCGCATAGTGCCAAATATTTCCAGGTAAGTATCTGCCAATCTGGGATTGAGCCATAATCACGTAAGCTTGTCTAACCGTCAAATAGACATTACCTCCTCTAATTAAGAGGCTCCAAGCCAAACTTAAAATCGCAACTGTACCAGCACAAAGAAGCGTAGATATAACTAACGCTAGAACGGCTTGGTAAGTAAATTCAAAGCCAGGAATATCTTTCAAGTTAACTACCAGGTTTCTCAGAAGAAAAAACAGTGATAGTCCAACTACTAGATAACCAACTAGGTAAACAGCTTTTTTCACTTAGCTTGAAGCTTATTTCGTACTTCCACCGATTTAAAGATTAAAGTAGTCTGACCTGGATAAGGTAAAGAGGGCGTTAATCCGCGAGTTTCGATCATAGGATAATTCAGTTGTTCAATAACTCTGCGGTAGCGCTTTCTACCGCTATTGTCAAATACAATACACCCAGTTTCTTTAAGACGTGGCAAAGCCTGTTCTAGGCACCGCTCCCGACAGCGACCATCAATGATGATTAAGTCAAACAGACCATCTACAGCGTCAAGATGTTTGACATAATTCCTGAAGCTCATACCCTGCATATCCGAGCGACTTGACGTGAAAGGTTCTGGTGATTTGTTTGGAACCGGAACCTCCAAAAAGCCCTTGGCGTTTGCTAGTCCAGCAGTGTAGCGATCAAGGCTCTTTTTGTACACAGCATCATGCTCAAGAAAATATACCGTACCAGCACGTTGAGCCAACCAGAGCGTGCTTGCTCCAGCCCCGTATTCAAATACGCGTGCTTGCGGCACATTTGCTAGAAAACGTTCAACCAAATCAATGGACGAGAAAGTCCACCAGGGCACACCCAGACGAATCATATCGTCCATATCATAAATCGCAAACAAGCTACGAAGCCAGAACAGGGTGCGGTTGTTCTTACGAGCTTCTAATACTCCTAACAAACCTATGCTTTTAGCAAGGCTACGTAATCCTCTAAGGAGCAGGACGTAGCCTTGCTTAACTGCTGTTGCTATTCCTGAGACAAGATTATTAGCTGGCATATCTGACACTAACTCTGAACCTCCTACAAAGGACTGCTGACATTGTCCAAGCGCAGCTCATGTATTCCAAGACCAAGTACACGTCCATCACTAGAAAGATCTAGTTCGGCAGGAGATTTGGCATTAGGAATCTTAAAAACAATCTCTAGGGGATTTTGCTTGGCAACTAGATCCGCTGGAATAACAGCTTTTCGCTCACCACCTGCACTCTCCCCATAAACAAACTCCCATTGGTCAACCTGCTCTCCATTGACAATCACTTCTACATCAAGCTCGGGATGCTCCTCGTTAACAAAAGCCTGAGCGATAGCTGAAAGCTCTACCGTATTAGAAGTTGGTGAACCGTCAACTTGCATAACCAACCGGGCATCTTTCCCAAGGGTCCAGGTTCCCCAGTCCTCTGGCTTAGCCCAGCCTAACGAGTAGAAGACCATAGGATGGGCATTTGCAGAAAAACTGATTGTGTCTCCAAGTTTGTAAGGCTCAGCTAGGTAGGGCGGGTTGGCAACATCCGAATCGGGTAGGAAGAAAGTTGCATATCGCTCATTTTCGCTAATCAAAGGTTCTTGTTGCAGCAGGTTTGATAGATCTTGAATGACCGTTTCTGCACGATCTTCAAAACCAAGTCTATTAATATAGATTGCTGAAAAACCAAAGTTTTGTAGCCTTTGAACTAGCTCAGTCGGAGAACGCTCTGCCAAATCCATATTCCAGTAATATCCTTGCCGTCCTCTAGCAGAGCCATAGCTCCATCTCAAACTAGACGTATGAAAGTACGCTTTTAGGTGCTCATAATCCGTCATTTTGTTAATGGGTCCGCGTTCTGGGTAGAAGGCGTAAGGCATCTGATAAACAGCAGCATTGTCAGGCAACCGCTCTTCTAGCAAGCCAAAGTATTGTCTGTCGTGCTCATAATTCTCTTGAATCGCATCGTACTTAGGAATTAACTTTGGAGAAGTCTGATCCAGAAGACTAATGAAGAAAATAACGGTCAGAAATATATTGATAAAAAACTTTCTTTTTGGCTTAAAGCTACGTCTAGCAACATCTAGGACTATGCAAAGCGCGAATATGGAGAGGAATGCTATGTAGACCGATATTCGATTTGTAGCTCGGATTTTAGGCTCTACAAAAAAGGCAAAAATTGCGCTAAAGCCAGCGAAAGTCGCATATGAGAAGGCAACTATGTTGAGCGCACTCAGTGAAGCTAAAATTGATGAGGCAGAGATGTTTCGGAAGTACGTGGATTCGAGTTTCTCTACTCTAGAGAAAATAACAAAGAATAGGAGAAACAAAAATCCCATTGCTCCCCAAAGACCAAGATATGAGGTTTTGTTTTCATTAGTGTGCAAAAAGGTATCATCAAACCTATCTTTTACATCAGCAATTTCGTCAACCCTGTGCTTAAAGTGAGGCAAGAGAAGTTGAGATAACCTGACTGAATAGAGCTCTACTTCTGTAATAGAACGTTTGGCAACGCTAGCATTAACGCCATGAACCGCTTGATATTGAAGTCTGGGTATTTGTTCGACTGTAAAGGCACTTGCGATCGAAAACCAAATAAAAAGAGCTATAAGGATTGCCCGGAAATTTTTGGTTTTCAAGAATCCAGACAGACCAGCAGCGGGTGTAAGGACAGCCATAAAGAAGCCGTTATATGGCATTTGAAGCGAAGTAAGAAATGATATCAGAAATGCAGCTAGAAGATATTTCTTAGAAATCTTGCCATCCTTAAAAAATAAACCTAAAGCTGTCCAAAGCAAAACCATTACGGACAGCGGTATCATGTAATAGGCTGCATTTGAAAAATGTGGTATTCCTCGATAAAAGGGGTAGGGAAGAAATGCAAAGAGAATTGAGCCGTAGAAAGCAATAAAGTTAGATAATTTAAAGTGCTTCATGACAAATAAAGCACTTAAGGCGCAGAGTATAAATGATAGTAAATAATATAAATTGAGAACTGTAGCGTAGTCTTTGGTGAAGATCAAAAAGACCTTCATGATTAAGTAATTGAGAGAATCAAATCTTGGAAAATCGAGCCTGTTGTAGCTAAAGGGAGCACCAAGAGATGGATTATGAAAAAGCCATCCCGTGTCTATCATGGTTCTTACTTCATTGCCTTTATATAGAGCGTCACCAGCATAGTTAAATGGGACTGATAGTGTTGAATTGCCCAAATCTAGAAAAATGAATAATAAGACACAAGAGGAAACCAAAGTGGCTAGATATATTGCCACCTCGGTGCGAGAGTTGAAGAAGTACTGAGATATCTTAACTCTATCAAGCTTTATTCTCATAACCGTAGAGCCTAAACCATTAAAGGTATTTTGAACTGCTAATTACTAACTTTCTGGGCTAAACAAAATACTGATAAGCCAAACGGAAATATCGGCTTTCCCTCTATTATTTTGGTTTCAACCAATAGGAAATTCCCAAAAGCTGAGTCAACCCAACCTGGAACAGTAGAGCTTTCTTTCTTAAGCTCAGTGAATCCTTTTCTAGATGGAAGGATGCTTTTGGTCAATCGTTTGACAAGACGAATTGCTGCAGCAAGTAGAAACAACACGCTGTTGAAATAACCGCTTTTAAGAACAGTCAGTTCGGCAGGAAGAATGCGATTAAAGGTTCTTTGTGTATAGCGCCTGTAATGTCCTAGAGCAATATCGTGGTCTGAAAATAGCCACTGATAGGCGGGTACTGTTGTAATTAGGTAACCACCTGGTTTCAGGCGATCGACGAGCCATTTAATAGCAGTTTTATCGTCTTCAATGTGTTCTACAACATCCAAAGCACAAATGATGTCGTAGCTTTTGTTTAAGTTGAAGGGAATAGGGGTGCTATAAATTCGATTGATATTGGGAATGTCTTTTAACGCAGCAAGACCAATATCACTAACCTCAACGACCTCTACCTGACCAAATTCTTGTAAGGTTGGTATGTTTTGACCTACCCCTGCCCCCACTTCCAAAATATCGAGGGACTTTGTAGTTCCAGTGGTTCTGCTCGCTTCTTCAAGCAAAGTACGAAGCAGGCTGCGACGACCACGCTTTAACCAATTTTCACTCTCTGCTTGATACTGCTTGAAAACGTCCGGTTTCATAAATAGCTCTTCTCCTTATTGTAAGCAGTGGAAATGTCACTGCTATCGGCTATGAGCAGATGCGTTGGTTGCGATGGACTACAGTTTAAAACTAGCTCTGCCAACATTCCCAGAGAGAGCAATTGTGCCGACAGAATCTCTAACATAATTCCAAGTAGAAGCAGTGGTCGTCCTCCGATCGCCTCACTGGTAAAGACCCACACTCCTGTGAGATAGCTTAAGATTAGGAAACCAGCCATACCGCTAATTAGTCCTACTCCCCCAAACAGATGTCCTGGGCGACGACCGTATCGCGTAATAGTTAGCACTGTTAGCAGGTCAAGGAAGCCACGTGCATACCTTTCTAAACCGTATTTAGACTTTCCTGCGGCTCGGGGGTGATGAAGAACAGGAATCTCACCTACTCTGTAACCTAGGTTGTGAGCTAGCAAAGGAATGTAGCGGTGCAGCTCGCCGTACAGGGAAATGTTTTGGTAGACTTCTTTTCGTGCTGCCTTAAAACCACAGTTAAAATCCCGCAGTTTTACATCACTGACTAAACAAATAGCTGTATTGAAAATTTTTGAAGGGAGCGTTTTGGATAAAGGGTCTTTGCGATTTCTTTTCCAACCAGAAACTAGATCATATCCCTCTTTCAGCTTCTCTAAGAATCGCGGTATCTCTTTAGGGTCATCCTGTAAGTCTGCATCCATTGTGATCAGGATGTCACCCCTTGCCATGCTAGCTCCTATTGATAGGGCAGCAGCTTTACCAAAGTTACGACGTAGTCGAAAGCAGCGTACCCATGACTCCTTTGCAGCAAGACTCTGAAGGATAGCCCACGAACGATCAGTACTACCGTCATCAATAAAGATCACTTCAAATTTTTGGTCAGGAATTTGCTCTGTGACATTTACGATGCGATCGAGCAAAGCTTCTAATGTTTGCTCTTCGTTAAAAGCGGGAACAACAATGCTAATATCAGGGATTTGCGTAAGTATAGTCACTGGGTTTACGTGCTATTTGTTACAAAATAAAACAGCCTGGACGAGTTGGTGACGGTTGCTGAATTTATTCAACTTTAGATTGTGTCATGTTCTTTGAGCTTAATCTCAAGATGCTACCTTAAAGTTTTACTATTCGCGCCATTCCTCTGCTTCTACCAAGGCTTCAACTGATATGTGAGCTATGTTTGATGGTCTACTTGATGAACCAGAGACTTACAAAAATTGACAAAACAACAATACAGCACAACTTGGTGAATCTCAAGTTTGAATTAGAGAATTATGGAGATCATACTAAAGTTTAAATTGTTAGATTTTCTGCATTCTCAGACGTAGAAAGCTGATTGGTAGTACTTGTATGGTCAGAAAACGTATGGTCAGAAAACAGACTTAGATATAGTCTCTGAATCTCAGACCAAACATAGTTAGCTTCTACAAAGGATTTCCCCTGTGCTCCTAGTAGTCTTCTAACTCGATGGTTCATCGTTTCTACCGCTACTTGAAATTCGTTGACATTGTTGTACCAGAGACCGCCCTGAGACCTTTGACATTGACCCAGCAACACATCACATTTGCCATTTACCAAAACGGGCTTTCCTACTGCCCAAGCTTCTAGTAACACGATAGAAAGACTTTCATAGGGTGAAGGCATCACTAATATGTCGCAAGCTGCTAGAGCATCCCATTTTGTCTGTTCATCTACGAAACCAAGCGCTACGATATCTGGATGTTTGGGGATTGGCATGGTTGGTTTGCCTAACAGAACCAGTTTTCTTGACCCAGGTTCTTGTTTACGTAACGAGATGAAATAGTTAAACAGTTCTTCGCAGCCTTTGGAAGGATCAATCCTACCCATATACAGCAGAAAGGGTTCATCAATTTTGTATTGCTGTCTGAACTGGGTTGCGCCAAAAGTTTCTGGGGGTTCTACAGCTATTCCGGCGATCGCCCCCTCTAAATCAATATCTGGAAAACGAGTTTTAAGAAAGCGTTGTTCCTCCAGCGTATTGAAAATAAAACCGCGCGGCTTTTGAAAGAAGCTGTTCCACATACTCATGTAAATTGTCCATTCATCATGAGCTAATGGTTCAAGGTAAGCTTTCTCAGCAACTAGCGGCAGAACAAAATAAGTTGTTGCATACAGATAAGTAAAAAATATGAACACGTCATACTCATGTTGATGTTGTTCGACATAAGCAGTCAGATCCGGTGCCCACGGACCCTGAGAACGCATCCAGTCCTCCTGCTCCTCAATCGAAGCCGTCTCAAGGCGAGGGTAGATTTTTTTAGATAAATGATTAAACTCGTCAATATCTCGCTGTTTTTCTACCCAAAAGCGACGTATTTTGACTCCTGAAACTTCTTCTATTCCTGGTGGGTAGTAATTTTCCCAGGTGACATAATCTAATGCACAGGTTGTCAATATCTCCAAATCCCAATGCTTGGACATATACTGTGCAATTTTGAGGCAAAGGACTTCTGCGCCACCATTTACCTCCAAACCGCAACGTTGAACCACAAAAGCAACTCTAGGCATTACTCTAGCTCATCAGCAGGATAACTTCTATATAGAAAAGCGGGCTTTTTATGACCTGCCTCTCTAACATTTAAGGCTCTGACAAAGATATACTGTCCTAAATCTTGTTCTCGCTTTTTAAGCAGTGCTGAAAAGTCAGCGATCGGTGCATAACCGTTAGCGTTGTTTAAGTGTACGTCAGCCGTAAACATCGCATCAATGTCAAACCCCAAGTAGGTTAGCAAAAGATAAAGTTCGTGTTTGTTGTATTCACGATTGTGTCTGCCATAGGGTCCATAACCGGAGTAGGGATCATAGATATTTCCTCCGGCAATCATTTTGGCGACATTTTCTAATCTGCTCACATTCGGCGTGGTTAAAATTAATGCTCCGCCTGACTTCAAAATTCTCTTAATTTCTTTAAGAGCAGCAATCGGGTTAATAAGTAGGTGCTCTATAATTTCACAGAAAAAAACTACGTCGAACTCCTCATCTTGAAAAGGAAATTCCTCCTTCTCAACGTTGAATTGGCTTGATTTAAGTTTGATTGACAAATTCTCCTTTGAGCCAAGTTTTTGATACGACACTCCCTGCTCAACAGTGCTGCCTAATTCAGAGTTGAAATAGTTAGCTAAAGATAGATCTATTTGCGTAAATTCCTTTAGCAGCATTGTCGTGAAATAAGGATTTGAACCTAGCTCAAGCCCTTTTCCAATCAAATCTCTTGCTAGTCCATAGGTATAGACAAATCTGCGAAAATCATACTGGCAATAATCTGCCATTTCCTGCGGAGGTGCGTCCTCAACTAAAACAGATTTAAGAAAATCAAATAGTTCGCTTTCAGAGATACCTGTTGGCAGAGGCAATTCTGGATTAAGTGGAAAAAGTTCGTGAGGCTTAATATCTAAAGATTTTTGAGCCTTTCTACTAAACCTATCGAATAGCTTAGAGAAAGCATTGCTATAGCGAGTCATACAGATACATTTTCCATCTTCAAAATCAAATTATCTAACTTACCGTGCCCTAACTCTGTGAGAAAATCATTTCGTCGTTGGCGCTGTGCTTTGATTACTTCAGACTTTAATTCTTTATCTTTGACCAGTAGTTTTGCTAGAGCGGCTACTTGAACTAAATCATTTTTACTGTTGAAAATTAATCCTGCTGAACCCAATGTTTCAGGAACAGCACTACTTTTGTAGGCAAGAATTGGAGTATCAAACCACATCGCTTCAACAAGTGGTACACAAAATCCTTCATGCTCACTCATCGACCAAAACACGTGAGCCGTTCGGTAATAAGCTAATAGCTGCGCTTCTGTAACTAGCCCTGGGAGTAAAACATGATTCGCTAGATTTAGTTTGTCGATTAGATTGATCAGATGAAAATAGTATGGGTCAGTCAATCCGTATCCACCCAACAGAATTAAACGGGCTTCTTGATCAAACGTTAAGTAATGAGCAAACGCCGCAATCAAATCATCTTGTCGTTTATTAGGGGCAATACGACCTACAAAAAGTAAATTGGTTTTGCCATCTTGCAGCTGTCGCATTAAAGCAGCATCTGGCGGCGTATCCCATTTTTTAGGATTGACAATGATTGGTAAAACTTCTGATTCAGCAAACCCAACTTCTAGCAGTTCTTCTACGTTAAATGTAGAATCTCCAACTGATATTGGAAAATGCTGAGCTAGCTGCCTCAATTCGGTTCTACCATCCTCCAAGAGTTTAGCGACATCAGGACGATAGGGTAAGAAAAACTCTGCGGGGGTGATGTTGTGATAAACCAAACATTTAGGTTCAGAATGGGCGATCGCATACTCCGTCAGTTCTGAGCCAATCGAGTGGTGATAGATTAGCCCCGCTTGATTGTCGAGATATCTTGGGCTGAATACAGTTGCTTCATGGGCAACCTTTTGGTCAAGATAGCGAACAAAAATTTCTGAGCGGTATCCGCACTGACGGAGATAGTTGCGAATCTCGATTGCGTGATTTGAAATCGCATCCCCGTAGGCAAGATTAGGTAGTAATTGATGAATTTCCTTCAGCTTTTTAGGCTTTAGTTGAAGGGGTGAAGTAACAGCGCGCTCAGTCAAATTTAGAGCAATTTCGTAACGCTGAATAATTTTGTCCCAAGCTGCATTTTCCTCGGCGTAAGCCTGTCCCTTGATCCCATATTTCGTAAGCTGTTCTTCGCCAATCTGATCAACTTTGTCAAATAGTTCTGACCACTCTAGCTCAGTTTCTGCTAGCCAACCGCCTTGAGCTTTTTCAACGGCGATCGCCGTTGCCAAACAATTCCTATGAGCTGCTACGGGTCGTTTATAAAACCAAGCCTCCATGATCACACGAGAGTAGCTTTCATTCTGGCTAGGCTGAAATAAAGCCAGACAGTTTGCTAATAGCAACTCCTTTTCTTTTTCCTCTACTAAACCTAAGTCAATTAGATCTAGCGCTAACCCGCTGTAAGACCGATTGCCTGGACCTGCGAGGACTAACTTCAAATCAGAAGCAGGATTCTCTTGTTTGAAATGTGCAAAAGCTTTGACTAATAAATCAGTATTTTTTCCTGAATCACGGCGCCCCAGACACAGCACAAACCGCTCCTGCTTAACCGAAAAACCACCCACATGGGTAAGACTTTCATCAAAGCTGGAACCTGCTTCTATTCCTGCACCTGCAACAGAACTTTTGTGAGTAATGCCTGGACCATAAAGCTGTGTCGCTAGCTGAGCTTCTCCTTCGCTAATAAAAAGCAGCCCACGTGCTAGATGAAAGATATTAGTAACTTCAGGTAAATATGCATAGACTTCATCATGGAGACAAGGCTGTAAAAAAGCCCGATCTGCTACGATGGGCAACCCGTTTAAAACAGGTCCATAAAGATAGGGAAGAAACAGAAAAGCATGGTATTGGTCTTTATTCCGTTTCAAAAAATTTAGTAATTTGGCTGAATTTATATTCTCAGAAGCAAAGATCAGTGAATCTTCTGGGTTGACCGGATTAACTTGGGGTTTTAAGGCTGAAGACGGCAGATTTAACATTAAGCTGTTTACTCGAGCAAAAGCCTCTTCATTGCGGCGGTTGACTCGAAAACGCCGAACTTTTACGCCTTGCTCTTGCCTCACTCCGGGTCTGTAGTAGTTGGATGTCCAATTGTCTAAGAATGAGCGACAGCAGGTTGTTAGCACTTCGACCGCATGGCCCTGTGCTGCCAGTCGTGTTGCTACCTGCCAGGCTTGCTGCTCGGCTCCTCCTTTTAAGTCTTTACCAAACCAGGGAGTTACAATGCACAGAGGCTTCATGGCTTATAACCAATGACTGCGTAATCTTGAGGACCATAGAAATAATCATTGAACCGATCCGCAATCTCTGAACCGCTAACTTTGAACGAATCAGCATAAGCATTCAAGTTCATAATTTCAACGGCTTGATATCCAGCATTCTCAAGCATAAATTTAGTTAGCGGTCCAGGTAAAGGATTGAGATGAGTAGGGTCCATATAAAAGTTGTTGCTTCCTACTAGGACATTCTGGGGATTGGGAGTTTCCATAATAATTAACCCGCCCGATTTCAAAACCCTAAGTATCTCTTGAAATAAGGTGAGTAATTCTATGACTGGTAAATGTTCAATGATATGGAAACCTGTTATGGCTGACAAGCTTTGTGAAGGCAGAGACTTTAAGTAAGCTATTACATCTGCTTCAACTACCTCTAGTCCTCGTGAGCGGCATCGATCTAACATTACTCTGTTAATGTCTAGCCCTGTTGCCGTGTAGCCAGATTGCTGCAACAATTCCAACCACTCTCCTCGTCCACAGCCGATGTCTAAAATGGGAAAGTTTGCTGTATCTAACTTTGCTTGTTCTAGAAGCGGCAAATAAACTTTTAGGCGATCAGAAATGTCTTGATAGCTGCCTCGAAAATGATCTTCAAAAGCAACATAGAATGCATCCAGCAGATGCTTCCCTTCATTCTCAAAAGTCTGCAATTGCTCCTGCTCAAAGGGCTCTGGCAAACGTTTTCTTGCCTCTTCTAAAAACAGGGTGATCAGGCGCTTCTGCTGCGTTAAATCGTCCTTGATGTAGCTTTCATTTCTCACATAATATTCATTGGTGGAAGAAAGCTTTTGATCCATAGCTGTGAGACGACCATCTACTGTAGAAAAGCGCCCGTCCACAGCAGAGAATCGTTCATCTGTAGCTGCGAGATGATTATCTACTGTTGAGAACCGCTCATCCATACTGATGCTAGTATCTGCGGTTTGCCTATCTATAGAATCTACTTGGTCTGCTAGCTTGTGCAACTGAGCTTGGAGAGTTACAACCTGTTGGCTTAATCTCTGATTAAGGTCAAGAGAAACTTTGAGAGCTTGCGCTAAAGAGGAATTAACTACTCGTTGCTTTTTAAATAGAAAACCATAAACCTTAAGAGCAAGTTTTTGTAGAGGTTTGAGGATTGTAAATGGAAAACGATTAAATTTATCTGGAAACTTTGTGGGGACTTCAGAAAAAGTTTCAGCAACGCTTAATTGAGCCTCTGCGTGGCTGATACTAGCAGTGTTAATAGTGCTCAAGCTGCTAACTGCTGCCTCTATAGGATTAAAATCACGGCGTTTAGCGACTTCTTCCTGTACCTTTTGCATTAAAACATTTACGTCAATTTTAGAATTATTAGCTTCAATCATACTGACTAGTTGTTATGAACTGAGATGGAAATATCTTCTGCCAATCCGATAGGTTCCTGGTCAAACCAACGAACACCCTCTTGTACTAACGTAATCCTAAGTACATAGTTGCCTGCTTCTGATGGTGCGCTAACTTTCAAGTCATACACTTGCTTATTTGTTGGGGCGGAAAGAAGATCAAAAACTTTCTGAGATTCTTTATTGTTTAGAGGTGGAATTAGCTTGGTTCGCTCGCCTTCAAAGATTACGTTTTTGGTCGCTTTACTGTCTAACCAGTGATAGGAGAGGTGAACTGGGTTAGGAGCACAGCTATTTAAAACAGAACGACTCTTGTTTGTAATTTCTACAGTCGCGATGAACTCACTTTTGACTAGGGCATTTTTAGGAAAATCCTTAACCGTTATTTTGATTTCATAAGGTTGAATAACTGGCAAAGGAGCCATTTGCAATCGAGACTTTAGCTGATCTAAATCAATAGGTTGATGGGATGCGATCGCAAACAAACTATGAGCAGCACGCATTTCTTTTATAGAAAACTTCTTAAGCAAACTTCCACCAGGGTTACTGACATCTCCAAACCAAAGCAACACGTGTTTGAAATGTTTTGACAATTGTTGTCTAAGTATTCTTGGAGATTGCTCATTAATGTGCATCCGAAGCTCATAATCTGTGCGAGGTTGTGGTGGCAGATAGGATCCCACAGAAGCAGCTATCTTTCTTCTTCTTGGATATTCATAGTTGTAGTACCAGAGGTTAGGAAAAGTGTGCAGTACAAACAAACCGTCTGGCTTTAGATGCTTTGCTACTCTTCGGTAAAGCGTGTTTACCTCATCGGAGGACAAATGCTCAATCACATCAGAGGCAACTGCTAAATCGTACTGAGCCTGTAGAGGAGCGGTGCAAGCATCGTTGCAGAGAAATTGAACGTTGGCTAGTAAATGCTCAGATTCATCAAAGCACTTTACTGCTAACTGAATCGCATCGGCTGAGTAGTCAATTGCAGTAACCTTAAATCCTTGACGAGCAAAACAGTAAGTTAATTCACCCCGTCCGCAGCCAATATCTAATGCATATCCTTTGGTTTTTAAGCTAGAAATTGTTGCGATCGCTTGTAATCTTGGGTCTTCTAATCTTTTGCCTTTATTTCTTCTATAGGTGTCAAATCCGCCGCAATCTTTAGTGTAATACTCAGCAGTATAAGCCTGACGGATAGCGAGGCTGGAATCAGTCTTATAACTTTTCTCTTTACTAGCCTGCTTTAAATAAGTAGGAGAAACTTTAATCAATAATTCTCCTGCATAACCAGGAATTACGCCGTAAAAATCTATTAGGTTAGCGTACCGGAACAGAAAATCGCTGATCGCTACATAGTTTTGTCTTGTCCAAAAATATCCGTCTACCAGTACGTATCGTCCTTGTTTAAGAGCGAGTTCTAGATCATGAAAGGAACCGTCTCCATCTTGTTGTCCATCAACATGAATCAGGTCATAAACGGTGCCAGGTAAATGATCTAGGGCTTGTGTATCAGCAATAATAAAGTCAGTAGCAAAGCTCTGGGTTGCTTCTTTCGCCCAGTTAATTGCTCCTTTTACGCCTCCATAGGAGTCTGAGTCTAGATCAATGCCGACATATTTAGCGCTGGGGTTTCCATATAGAAATGCTTGCGCTGAGTAACCGAATCGAACGCCTATTTCTAAGATAGAGCTGGGCTTTAATACGTCTGCGATCGCCCATTTCAGCTTGTAATAATCAACCCACTCATCAAAAAGATGTGCTAGCGGATCAGATGGATTAGCACCTGCTCTGAAGTCATAATCTGACTGTTGCGCTTTTTGAATGATTAACTCAAACATAAACGGAGCTATTAATCGAAATAGAAGGATTGAGATTTACAATACCCGACCAATGAATAGACTTATTGTTTCTTAAAACGTTGAAAGCGGCAGAGTTATGAGCATACACTAGCGATCGCTTAAATAAACCCTCTCCAAATCCACCATCAGCGACACCCAATGAGATTGTGTATTCACCCTCCCTCAACGGAACGTGAAATCTAAAAATTACCTCCAAGAAGGTTCCGTTGTATACTTTGCCAATCTTTTCCCTCATCGCGAAGGTATTGGTTTCGAAAATAACTTCTCCAGTTCTATCTCGAACTTTAAAGCCGATATGTAGATCATCAAAACCCTGCAAAAATAATAATCCAATTGATAACTGCAAAGCTTGTTCACTAATTACTGAATCAACAACTTGACCGTTTTCATCTAAAAGTTGTACAAACTTAACGGAAACTTCTGAAGATTGAATAATAACTTCTTCTAAAACCTGATCAGAAGAAGATGTTTCCTGATCAGGTGAGTCAGGCTTTGCTACTATCTGAATTTCAACGGATTCAGAGTGCGTATCTCTCCTTTTAAGCAGTTTTGCTTCATACAAATCGATAACTTGTTTTGGACTTGCATCCAGCACAGCTTTTCCTGACTCTATTAATATGGCTCTGTTACACAGCTTGTATACTGCGGTAGAGTCGTGAGAAACGAATAAAAGAGTTGTCCCTAATTTTTTGAGTTCTTGAATCCTTTCAAAACATTTCTGCTGAAAATAAATATCGCCAACTGCTAATGCCTCGTCAACGATTAAAATATCAGGGTTCACACTGACTGCAACGGCAAAGGCCAACCTGACAAACATTCCACTAGAGTACGTTTTCACAGGTTGTTCTATAAAATCTCCAATCTCGGCGAATTTGATTATTTCATCAAGCTTGGTTGCAATTTCTTGTTGACTAAGTCCTAAGATTTGCCCATTAAAAAATACATTCTGCCTGCCTGTAAACTCGGGGTTAAAACCACTACCCAGTTCTAATAGAGCAGAAACTCGTCCGTTGACAAATACTTCTCCTGTGGTTGGGGTTAGTGTTTTAGCAATGATTTGAAGTAACGTACTTTTGCCGGAGCCATTTTGACCAATAATTCCAAGGGCTTCGCCTCTTGTCACGTTCAAGTTGATATCCTGCAGTGCCCAAAATATCTGAGCATGATTCTTTTGCGGCAGCAAAATTTCTTTTAGCCGATCTACTGGCTTGGCGTAGCGCTTAAAGCACTTCGAGATGTTCTCTAACGAAATCGCGATCTCATTCATCACACCATTATTGAGCAATTCTTAAAGGACATCAGCAAATGCTGGACGCAAGCGCCTATAAACCCACAAGCCGCCAGTAAACGCTATTAAAGATGCTCCCGTAGCAACTCCCCATTCTCCCCAGTGAGCAACTTTGCCAACTAGAACAAGATCCCGGTAGGTTTCAGCGATCGCCGCCATCGGATTGAGCCAGAACACCAAGCTTCTAAACCGTTCGGGAATGATCTCTGCGGGGTAAACGATTGGGGTGACGTAAAACCACAGGTTTAAAACAATTCCTAGCGTCTGGGGAATGTCCCGGAGAAATACGGTGAGTCCTGCAGTCAGGTAGGCTAGCCCTGCAGTTAGCAACAATTGAGGCATCCAGACTAAGGGCAACAGCCACAGAGTAGCGTGTACCGTTTGGGTGATTGCCGCCACAAATATAATCAGCGCCATCAACCCGAATGTACTTTCGATGAATGCTGAAAGAACTGGAACTAAAGGCAGCAGAACCAGCGGAAATACTACTTTTTTAACTAAATTTGTTTGGGCTACGACTGAACCTGCTGCCGGAACCAAACCGCTCGTAAAAGCGATCCAGGGCAACAGTCCAGCAAACAGCCACAGTCCAAAAGTAAGGTTATTTTCTGGTAAGCCGTTGAGGGTTAGCTTGACCCGTAAAACAATCGAAAAAACGTAAGTGTAGATGAGTAGCTGGGAGAGTTGGTTTAACAGCGGCCAAACATTTCCCAGAACCGATCCTTTATATCGAGCTTCTAGATCTCGCTGTACCAATGCCTTGAGCAAGCTTAATTGAGACCACCCCTGCTCACGTATTGGCAAGCAATGTTTTATCTTGCTGGCCTGATGAACTAGCCCTCTGATCAATCCCAACAACGCCCGTTCCTCCACTCACCACGTATCGCAAATTGGAGCTTTTCCAATTCTCAGCTTGAAAAGTTGGTGAGCGTTACACTTCCAGAATATACGCTCACTCCTCACCCACCTACGGATCATTCTAAGACTGCTATGTCTAATGCTCACTCTCTAGACAAACAGTGTTCTTTAAGATTCTATGGCGTTTTGTCAAAACGCAAGCAAAAATTTGTTACTTCAAAGATCAGTAACCCATGCTTCTAATCAAGATTCTGTATAGTATCCGCCAAATAATTTAGCAGCACTTCTCGAATGGGCAACAGCGTTTTGTATTGCTGCATTTCAGGAGAAATCTGTTGAATTGCAGCTGCTAAACCTCTTGCTGCGGTCGGCTCAGTCTCAAGCACCCTTAAGGAATAGACATAGGTGCGGATTGTAAACAGGATATTCCTGCTTTGAGGCAACCGTCGTAGGGTTTGTCGCTCTACCCGAATCCAGAGCTTTTCTCCTGCATTGGCAGCATTCAAGCTAGGTGCAGCATCCCGGCTCTGTAAAAGAAATAGGTCGGGCGAGTCTACGATGCTCCAGTTCAAACGCCAGACGGGGCGATCGCTCCTGATCTGCTCAAAGAATTGATTGACGGGCGATCGCAGCTTCTCCGCATAGCCAGGTACTGGCGCATGGATTTGTCCCATCGGTCGCCCTATCTTTTCGGCTAACAGCCAGCGAGATGGAAAACAAACGGAAGCTGCAGATAGCACATAGCCTTCAGGGGCAGAGTGCATCAGACAAAAATCTTCCTGAACCAACCGCCCAGCAAGGTCAAGCGGGGCAGCTTTGAAGTCTGAGAGATTCCAGGTTTGTCCGGTTGCTAAGTTGTGGAGGCGATCGCCTTCTCGCTGATAGTGCTGAGGAAAATGCTTTAGCAGGTGCGTCACCAGCAAATCCAGTATTTCCTGCTGTCCAGGTTCACTTCCGGGCAAACTGGCAAATACTTCCGCATATCGCTGTTGCAGCAATGTTTCCTTGAGTGCCAATTCACGCTCTAAATGCTCGTCAATCTCAATCCAAGTTTGTAAGTCGAGCGATCGCAGTCCTGGCACCATACGCCACTGTCCATCAGCAAACGGAAGGTAAGGCGGGCTATGGTGCTGTGAAACTTTCACGGTTTCGTTAAGCCTTCATCATGCAGAGCGGGCTATTTTCACAAACCAGATAGAACGATTTGCTGAAAATACTGATTTAGTAATATCGCATTTGGGAAGTATGAGATTGCTCAGGTAAGAGTACATACCATGCTTGTCTTTTTTATTCACGGTGTCGGCACGAAAAATGCCAGTTACGCTGATCATTTAATCAGGAATACTAAAAGTGAACTTTTCAGACAATGTACCGAGCAACCAGTAAATTTTTACTCAAGTTTTTGGGGAAATTTATTCAACAATAAAAAGCATCAGGTCGTTGAATATCTTGATAAGGATATTTCAAGATTTTGTACAAACCACCCAGAGTATGAAGACTACTGCTCAAGAATCTATAGATATAAGCAGCGAAGAGAGAAATTAATAAATAACTTTCTGGGAGACTTTCTGATTTATCAGAATCCAAAACGTGGGAAGATGATCCGCTCAGCAATTTTAGAGCAGTTTAATCAATTCCTAAAAGATCATCCTGAATCTCAAGAAATTCACTTTGTTGCTCATTCTCTTGGTAGCTTTATTCTGTGGGATCTACTTTTCTCAGATGATTTGGATAGTAATGATCCAGCCTACTTATTACGTGAAAAATTAGACCAGATAGAGCTTGCAAGTATTACAACTCTGGGATCTCCATTGCTATTTCTTAAGCAGATGTTTGATCTTGATTTTTCTGCGATCGCCACTCATCTTGCAAAACCTAAAAAGGCGAATTTGGAAAGTTCTTGCAAGCTGAGGTGGGTAAACGTAATCCATTCGTCTGATTTAGTGGCATATCCTCTTCATGCTGCGATAGAGAAAGAAATTAGTTCTGAGTTATTCTTTTGTGATCAGTATGTCTGGGAATATGCAAATCCGACTGAGCAAACGTTGCTCTACCTCGATCGAGTAGATTTAGCAATGGTTGTTGCAGCAGAAGATGCTCATTCAGCTTACTTTTACGACAATAGCGATGGTGCCATTACAGCTAAAATCCTTACGCAAAACTTATTAGATGAAACAAAAAAACTACGGGAGAGGTGTGTTCATCCAAGATAGGTCGAACCTTGAATAAAACTGGATGAAATTTCACCTTTACATTCAAACTTTGTAGAGCCTTTGACTGCAATGCTCTTAAGTGAAGCTAGGATTTAAGAGTGGAAGTAAGGATTTTTCAGAACTGTCAATCTATTAAAATCCCCAGCTTCTCAAAGAAGCTGGGGATTGTCTCATTCATAGCCTGTCAAGAATGGCTATGTACGCTTGCAGTTGACTGGAGATTACTGAACTGGACTTAACACCTTTTCTTCGACAGCAGTCTGACTAGCTTCTGGGCTGTCTGCCTCAGATGGTGGCACGACTTGCCAGAATTTGGGCAGGAACTCAGACCAGTTGTCGAGGATTTGGGCTGCTTTTTGGCTGCCTGTGCGATCGCCATGAGCTGCAATCAAGTCCTTAAGCTGCTGTTCTCCGGCTGGAGTTTGCACGCGCTGGAGCTTGACGATTTCAGGATTGACTTTCTCAGGGAAGCTGCCGTCTTCGTCTAAGAAATAAGCCAGTCCGCCTGTCATGCCTGCACCGACGTTGCGACCGACTCGACCCAAAACGACAATTGTGCCGCCCGTCATGTACTCGCAGCAGTGATCTCCGGCTCCTTCAATCACCGCTTGTCCTTTGGAATTCCGCACAGCAAAACGTTCACCTGCCTGTCCATTCGCAAACAGCGTTCCGCCAGTTGCGCCATATAGACAGGTGTTACCGATAATCACGTTTTCAGAGGGCGTGTAGGTCGCAGCAGCAGGTGGTTTGATGACGATTTCGCCGCCGTGCATTCCTTTGCCGACGTAGTCATTGGCTTCGCCTTCAAGATTAAGGGTCATTCCCGGTAAGTTAAAAGCTCCAAAGCTTTGACCGACGCTGCCTGTGAAGTTGAGGGTAATTTGTCCTTCAAAGCCAGTGTTGCCATACTTCTGGGCGATCGCTCCCGCTAACCTCGCACCAACAGTGCGATCGGTGTTGACCACATCAATGCTCTGGCTAACGCTGCCCTGATCTCGGATTGCCGCTTGAATCGCCGGATCGCTAAGCAACTGATCGTCTAGAACGGCTCCGTTGCTATGTGTTTCCCCATGCTCTAGCCAGCTGCGATCGGTGCGGCTATCGGGCAACTGAGTCAGGCAGTCCAGGTTAAGTGCTTGAGTTTTGGTGATTTTTACGCCTTCTCGCACTTTTAGCAAGTCAGCCCGACCAATCACATCTTTGAGCGAACGGTAGCCCAGTCGAGCGAGAAGCGATCGCACTTCCTCAGCGATGAAGTAGAAGAAATTCACCACGTGCTCTGGGACGCCCGTGAACCGCTGGCGCAGTTTCTCTTGCTGAGTTGCTACACCGACCGGACAGTTGTTGGTGTGACAGATTCTCGCCATAATGCAGCCTTCCGCAATCATGGCAACGGAGCCAAACCCGTACTCTTCCGCACCCATTAGGGCTGCCATGAGTACATCCCAACCTGTCTTGAAGCCGCCATCTGCCCGCAGCAGGACGCGATCGCGCAACTGATTTTCCATCAGCACCCGATGCACTTCGGTTACACCCAACTCCCAAGGAACACCCGCGTGCTTGATTGAGCTAAGCGGCGAGGCGCCCGTTCCGCCATCGTGACCGGAAATCTGAATTATGTCTGCGTTTGCCTTCGCCACACCAGCCGCGACAGTGCCAATGCCCACTTCTGCCACCAGCTTCACCGAAACCTTTGCTTTAGGATTAATCTGGTGTAGGTCAAAGATTAGTTGAGCCAAATCTTCAATCGAGTAAATGTCGTGGTGGGGAGGCGGTGAAATCAGCGGCACTCCAGGCTTAGAACGACGCAGCATAGCAATGTAGGGACTGACTTTTTTGCCAGGAAGCTGTCCGCCTTCACCGGGCTTAGCGCCCTGAGCAATTTTGATTTCAAGCTGTTTGGCGCTGACCAAATATTCGGGTGTTACGCCGAATCGCCCTGACGCAATTTGCTTGATCGCTGAACTAGCAGTATCGCCGTTTCGCAAGCCCTTCAGGTGAGGCAGAAGCTGAGACAGTCCGTTCTCATCCACATCGTTCAGCACCTTAAAGCGAACTGGATCTTCGCCGCCTTCGCCAGAGTTGGACTTGCCGCCGATGCGGTTCATGGCGATCGCCAAAGTCTCATGCGCCTCCCGTGAGAGTGACCCTAGCGACATGGCTCCCGTGCAAAAGCGCTTAACAATGGTTTCGACCGATTCCACTTCCTCCATAGGAATGGCAGGGCGATCGCCCTTAAAGTCGAGCAAATCGCGCAATGCGGTTAGCGGTCGCTGCTCCAGAGATTTCTGGTAGACCTCGTAGTGGTCATAGTTCATCGCGCCTACCGCTTTGTGCAGCGCCTTTGCCATTTCGGGGCTATTCATGTGATATTCGCCCCCCGGCTTGTAGTTGAAGAAGCCAAAGTTCTCTAGTTTCTTCAGCGTTAGTTCAGGGAATGCGCGTTGATGGAAGGTAATGACCTCTTGCGCCAGGTCAGCCACGCTCAATCCACCCAAGCGTGAAGCAGTTCCAGTGAAGCCAAGATGCAGCAGGTCAGATCCAATGCCGATTGCCTCAAAAATCTGTGCCGCCTGATAGCTAGACAGCAGCGAGATTCCCATCTTGGACAAAATTTTGAGCAAGCCCGCTTCGATCGCTTTACGGTAGTTGTTTTGTGCTGCGGTAATGGAAATTGCCTCAAGCTTGCCACGCTGCATGAAGCTTTGGGTTTTAGAGTCAGACCACCAGTGGCGAACTGTTTCCCAAGCCAAATAAGGGCAAACGGCACTGGCTCCATAGCCAATCAAACAGGCAAAATGATGCGTACTCCAACACTGGGCAGTATCCATGACGATTGAGGCTTTCATCCGCAGCCCTTGTCGGATCAAGTGATGATGAACTGCGCCGACAGCCAGCAGGGGAGGAATGTAGCTTTGCTCAGCATTCAGATTGCCTGTTTCACCAGATGGAGTGAGGCGATCGCTCAGAATCAAAATTTTCTGACCTGCGCGAACTGCCGCTGTTGCCTGCTGGCACAATGCTGTCACGGCTCTCTGCAAACCTTCTGGGCCAGCAGAGATATGAAATAGAGTCGATAGATTTGCAGTGCCAAAGTCAGACTGCCGGATTTGCTCCAGTTCAGCATCGTTTAGAACAGGAGACTTGAGCTTGAGCAATCGTGCATACTCTGGTTTTTCTTCCAGAAAATTGCCTCGTTCGCCTAGTTGAGATGTCAATGACATCACCAAGCTTTCCCGCAGCGGGTCGATTGGCGGATTTGTCACCTGAGCAAACCGCTGCTTGAAGTAGTCGTAAAGCAGACGGGGTTTGTCTGACAGCACGGCAAGGGGAATATCGTCGCCCATGCAAAAAGTGGGTTCCTTACCCTGAGAAGCCATTGCCTCAACGATCATCTCTACATCTTCGCTGGTGTAGCCAAAGGCAGTTTGATGGCGTAGCAGGCTCCCAGTCTCCAAGGAACTCGCTTCGGCAAAAGGCTGGGGTTTCAACTCATAGCGCTGCTGCAACCACTCACCGTAAGGCTGCTTGCTGGCAACGCGCTGCTTGATTTGCCAGTTCTTCAAAATTTCATGGCTTCTAAAATCGACTGCGATCGCCTCTCCTGGACCCAGCCGCCCCTTCTCCACAATTTCAGATTCGGGTAGGTCAACTACACCCGCCTCAGAAGCAACCACCACAAAGCCGTCACGGGTAATGCTGTAGCGAGCAGGACGTAGTCCGTTTCGATCTAACGTCGCTCCGACTCGCTTACCATCGCTAAAGACTAGTAGTGCTGGACCATCCCAGGGCTCCTGAATACCGCTGTAGTATTCGTAGAAATCAGTAATTTCGGGATAATTTGCCAACTCTGGCTGGTTCAAGTAAGCCTCTGGCACCATGATCATCAGCGCTTCCAGGGGACTGCGCCCTGAATTCACCAATAGCTCCATCACGTTGTCGAGGTTAGCAGAATCGCTGTTTTCAGGGTTGACGATTGGTTTGAGTGCTTCGAGGCGATCGCCCCAGTAAGGATGCTCCAGGTCCGCTTCCCGCGCCACCATCCAGTTGATGTTGCCCAGCAGCGTGTTGATTTCGCCATTGTGACCAAGCAACCGCATCGGCTGAGCCAAAGGCCAACGAGGCATCGTATTCGTGCTAAAGCGGCGATGATACACCGCAAAGGCACTTTGATAGGTCGGATTTTGCAGGTCTGTGTAGAAATCACCCAGCACTGCAGAGCGCACCATGCCCTTATAAACAATCGTTCGGTTAGAGAAGGAGCAAATGTAGAACTCTTGCAATCCGGCTGCGTCTTCTGAGCTAGCAGGTTCTACCGTTGCAACTGCCTGTTCAATCTTCTTGCGCACCAGATAAAGCTGACGCTCTAGCACATCGTCCGTCTCATTAGATTGCACCAAAAGTTGTTCAATCTGAGGCTGGTTTTCTCTTGCTTGAATTCCCAGTAATTGAGGATGTACAGGTACTTTTCGCCAGCCCAAGATCCGCAAGCCCGACTCCTGTAGCAGTTTTTCGGCAAGTTGACGGGCGATCGCTGCTCCTGCCTCAGCCTGCGGCAAAAACACCATCCCTACGCCGAGATGCTCAGTAGGAACAGCGCCAATCTTGTTTTCCTGGAGCCAATCGCTCAACAAATCCCAGGGAATAGCCGTCATTATTCCGGCACCATCACCCGAATCCTGATCGGCGCTACAAGCTCCTCGGTGTTCCAAACAAGTCAAAGCAGACAGCGCTTTGGCAACCAAAGTATGGCTTGCCCGCCCGTACTGGTCAGCAATAAAACCAACCCCGCAGGCATCCCTTTCCTCAACCAACCATCGCTGTCCTGGAAAACCTGCCGCTACTTCGTGATTTGTCTGTCTGTCTCGATTCACACTCGTGCTACCCATAGAACAACCCGTCTCGCTTGTAATCGCTGAAAAATCATCTGGATGACAAAAACTGTCAAATATCTAAATGACAACCCTAAAAAGAAAACCCCTTATCAACCCGCAAAAGCCAAAAACTGAGGAGACGAGAAAGTTGTCCGAAGCAATGCTTCTGACACTTTCAAGGCTCAAGCAGCCGCAATGCCATTTAAGGTAAAACCCTCAGTACCGTAGCGTGGATTGCAAAGTCGCTATCTATAAAAAATCCACATGGACGGCACCGAATAGATCATGGATCTTATAGAGGATATCGAGCCTTGGCAACCCTCGCTGTATTTGGAGCGACGCAGATGCTCAAATTTCGCTCACCAGCGGCTTAATTTCCAAGCTCAACTCACCCTCAGTCTCAATCAAAGCTTTAAGTCTACTCAGAAATCTGATTGTACTTGTAACAATGATCTAATCAAAAATCGGCTGTCTTAATTTCTATTATGAAGCTAAAACTTTAAATCTATGTGATTATTCCTTGCTGAATGACTAAGGAGGTGACGCTAGTAGAATTGCAACTCTCGAACTGATGCATTCACTACAAAATTCTGATTTTTATATTTGTCAAATGTCGAAAGCTTGAATTTGTCTAGGCCTAGGAATCTCAACAATCATTGATTCCCCTGTAGAGTTAGCAGAAAACGAGCAAAGGCTACGCGCTTCCACAACCAAAATCGCGAAAAACGAATTTTGTATCTTGCATTACAGATTTTCTGAGAAATGCAATGTTTGTCTTTGCAGAAAGAAGTAGCGGCTGTATCTCTAAGTCGCGGCTAGAAAGAGCAGTTTTACGCTCAACTTAGATATACAGTTCAAATTAAATAATTCAAATTCTTCTTAGCCCCTTTTAGAAATTTGCAAAAACTTGCAGAAGAGGTCGCATAGCGCAGGCTAAGCGCATGTTGAGCTGAATGTTTCGTCTCAGGAATCAGCGCAAGGCTCGGTCTAACCGTTCCTTATGCAACTAGAGCAGCAATCAGCACAACTCTAGAACTGGTGTATGAGTAAACCCGCCCTTGAGGGGATGCGTCTTTTAACAATTGTGAACAGCTGTCGGCAAGACGGGGTTGTCTGGGGGATTCTGGAAGCACAAACCGCTGCAAATTCCCATTGAAGGTTAGCTCGATTCACAGCCTCATTTCAACCACACTGTGTTTCCAGCAACCCAACTGGCAGTTCGCTAACCTCACTATCCATTGGAGTAATGCCCCTTGCTCCCGCTAAGTCACACTGAGCAACGTGAATCAAGTTAACAAGCAACGCTTCCTCAAAGGCTCAATTCTGCAGTCTTTCTCAAAAAAAACTTCTTCCCTGCTGATCTTCCCCCTGCTGGCTGCTACTTTCCATGCGCCTGATTTTACTCAGGGAAATGAAGCGCTCCTATCTCTTCGGTCTCTGCAAAGCGCTAGTTTACAGCTCCAAATGCCCGTTGTTCAAGAGTCGTCGACTATCTTGCCTGTCACTGGGGATGTCTCCAATCAGTCCGCTGAACGATCTGTTCAGGCATCCGATGTAGAAGTGATTCCGCAAGAGTTCTGGACCCCTGTTTTAGTTAGGATTTCTCAAGCCATACCCGTCACTGAGGGTACTCAGGTTGTAATTAACGGTCGCACTCTAAATGCGGCCTGGAGCCAGCGCCAGCAGCGCATTGGTATTGCTGATACTGGATTGATGCAGACAGTTGGCGTTGAGCTACTGAATACTGAAAGTGCCTCCAGACAACCTGTGCAGTGGTTTTCTGATTCAGGTACAAATGCTCTGGCGTTGGGAACCTGGCTCACCAGTCGATATCGCTATTTGGATATCACTGAACTCGCACAGCTGGCTGGCTGGCAGATGCAGGTGAGTGGCAATGTGCTGCGGATTTCTACGCCAGTGTCTAGAGTAATGGCGGTTCGTCAAGGACGGCAAAGTTGGGGCGATCGCATTGTGATTGACCTCGACCGCTCAACCCCTTGGCAGGTCACCGAGCAATCTGGAGAATTGGTAGTTAATATCAACGCCCAGGCTGATCCTGCGTTAGTCCGAAACTTCCAGGCAGGACCAGGTAATCGACTAACTTCGCTCAATGTTCAGGCAAGCGGCAATCAAACGGTGATTCGAGTTGGCATTCCCACGAATCTGCGTCCTCGCGTCTGGTCTTTGCCCAACCCTAATCGTATGATCATCGACGTTGGAGCAGATTCCACCGTGCAACGCAATATTGTTTGGGCACCGGGTATTCGCTGGCAAGAGCAAGTTGTGAATACAGGAAGCGCCCAATTTCCAGTAATCGCTCTAGTCATTGACCCCCGTCAGTCAGGATTAGCAGTTAGACCAATTTGGAGCAATGCCTCTAGTGCTATTGGGACTACGCCACTGATTACGATGGCTCAAAGCTCACAAGCGATCGCTGCTATTAATGGTGGTTTCTTCAACCGCAATAATCAGTTGCCGCTGGGCGCAATTCGTCGAGATGGTCGCTGGATCTCAGGGCCAATTTTGAATCGAGGGGCGATTGCTTGGAACGAAGCCGGAGAAGTGGCGATCGGCCGCCTCGGGCTTCAAGAAACAATAACAACTCCTGCAGGGCAGCGGTTTACAGTTCTTTCCCTCAACAGCGGATACGTTCAGGCAGGTGTTGCTCGTTATACAAGTGATTGGGGATCAACCTACACTTCGATCATCGACAACGAGATTTTGGTCACAGTTCAGGACAATCGGGTCGTCAATCAGCAACCTGCTGGAGCTGCAGGGCAAACCTCCATTCCCATTCCTGCCAATGGATATGTGATAGTCGTTAGAGCCTACAGTGCTGCTGCAAACGCTCTTGCTGTAGGTACCAACGTGCAGCTAGAAACTACCAGCAACCCAGCCGACTTTGGCCGATATACCCAAATTCTTGGAGCCGGTCCGCTGCTGCTGCAAAATCGTCAAGTCGTACTCAATGCTCAGTCCGAGCAATTTGGTGAAGCCTTTGCCCGACAGGCAGCTGCCCGCAGTGCGATCGGTAGAACAGCAGAAGGCAATCTGATTATGATTACGGTTCAAAATCGAATAGGTGGACCTGGACCTACTCTGGCAGAAACCGCTCAAATCATGCAGCGATTAGGCGCAGTAGACGCCCTCAATCTAGATGGTGGAAGTTCCACAACACTTTATCTCGGTGGACAGTTGCTTAACCGCTCTCCCTATACAGCAGCCCGCGTTCACAATGGCATCGGTGTGTTTATTCAACCTAGCCTTTGAATAAAACAGCCTACGTAACTCGCACTGCTTACTTTTGGGATGAGTACTTATACCTTTTCAACTTCAGAGGAAATAAAGCTGATTTAAAGCTCATCCTATTGTGTAAAGAATCCATATAAATCAGCTCAAATTGTGGCTTGGCAGATGAAATCATCTGGGCGCTTTTGCTATGGTTAGCTTCGGTTGTTTGAATTGAGGGAATCATGCTTGAGTCGGGCATCGTTTTCCAGTCAAAGCAACCCAAGCGAATGCCCGAAGTCAACTCAATCTCACAGCAGTTCATAAGGAGAAAATGTCGTGGCTCAAACCCAAGAAGTTACTCAACCCGCCGCTTTGAACCTACCTACCTCGGTTACTCCAAAAGGAGTCGCTGCCACCGAACTGCGCCCCTGGGGTTCTTTCACTATTTTGGAAGAAGGGCGGGGATACAAAATTAAGCGGATTGAAGTCAAGCCTGGGCATCGTCTTAGCCTACAAATGCATCATCACCGCAGCGAACACTGGATCGTCGTCTCCGGAACCGCCAAAGTCACCTGCGGCGACCAGGAAAAGCTGTTGTTTAGCAACCAATCAACCTACGTGCCCGCCTGCACCAGCCACCGCTTAGAAAATCCTGGAGTAATTTCTCTGGTTCTAATTGAAGTTCAGAACGGAGAATATTTAGGAGAGGATGACATCGTTCGGTTCCAGGATGACTACTCTCGAGCCAAAGCTTAAGTTTCAAAATTCGCTCACCTGACTATTACATCAAAAAGGGTAGGCTTGACCAAGAGCCTACCCTTTTAGCTAGCTCTAACTCTGACCTCTTTGCATCTCTACGCTTGCGGGTAGATGGCTGTAAGATCATCCACAGGACTTATATTTTTCCATATAATTCATGATTCAGCTTAGTCAGGCAGCGATCGCCGAAATCAGCCGTCTCAAAGCAAAACAGCGTGACCCTCAAATGCTATTTCGTTTAGAAATTCAGCCCGGTGGCTGCTCTGAGCTTCATTATGTCCTTAGATTTGATAGTTGCATTAACCCGACTGACCAAGTTCTAAAATGTGGGGAGATGTCTGTTGTAGTAGACCCTCAGAGTCTCAGTTGTATTAGCGGTTTGGCAGTAGACTACTCCGAGGATCTAATGGGCGGTGGATTTCGCTTCCACAACCCTAACGCTATCCAAAACTGTGGATGTGGTAACTCTTTCTCTATTTCGTAGTGGTTTCCAGAGCTTCCCATTTCTGAGGGCTTTGCTGCCAGATATTAAAGTCCAAACAAATTGACAAAAAATCGCTAAAATCGCTATAGTTGTAGACTGTTGCAAAGAGCAAACCAGTAAGAGAACGAGATTTAGTGTTATTCCATGCCCACAATCCAACAGCTTATTAGCGACGAACGCCAAAAGGCAACGAAGAAGACAAAGTCACCAGCTTTAAAGAGCTGTCCGCAGCGTAGAGGCGTTTGCACGAGGGTTTATACAACCACTCCTAAAAAACCAAACTCAGCACTCCGCAAGGTTGCGCGGGTACGTTTGACTTCTGGGTTTGAGGTGACTGCTTACATTCCGGGGATTGGTCATAACCTACAAGAGCATTCTGTCGTTATGATTAGGGGTGGTCGGGTTAAAGACTTACCGGGTGTTCGTTACCACATTATTCGCGGAACTCTGGACACTGCTGGAGTAAAAGATCGGAAGCAAGGGCGCTCCAAGTATGGCGCTAAGCGCCCTAAGTCCTGAGCTAAGCCCGTAATACTTTTCGTATGTGCTGACTTTACACTTGCGATTTATTCGAAATTTGCTACCTTGAGTTATTCTTGGATATTGGTGGCATTTTCGTCGCTGTCGATGTGTTCTCAGCGTATATCGTAATGGGACTGCGTTCTCTTTGCGATTGTGATGTCCACATCTTTCTGTTTCAATCAATCTTTTTTGCAAGGCAATCTAACCTCTCAATTTAAGGCTTACCATGTCTCGTCGTACAGTCATCCAAAAGCGTCCAGTTCAACCTGATCCAGTTCACAACAGCCGCCTTGTCAGCATGATGGTCCGGCGATTGATGAGAAGTGGAAAAAAATCCTTAGCGTATCGTCTCATTTATGATGCGTTCAAGGTGATTGAGGAGAGAACTGGGTCAGACCCGTTGGAAACGTTTGAGAGAGCTGTACGAAACGCTACTCCCTTGGTAGAAGTCAAGGCACGCCGTGTAGGGGGCGCAACTTACCAAGTTCCTATGGAAGTTCGCTCTGACCGAGGCATTGCATTGGCTCTAAGATGGTTGACCCAGTACTCTCGCCAGCGTACAGGCCGAACTATGGCTGGTAAGCTAGCAAATGAGCTTATGGATGCAGCTAATGAAACTGGCAGCGCAATCCGGAAGCGTGAAGAAACTCACAGAATGGCTGAAGCTAACAAAGCGTTTGCTCACTACAGATACTAATTTCTTAGAGGAAGACTCCGTTAAGAGTTCGCAGTGTATAGAATCTTAATAGAGGTATCCGAACGAACTTTGCGACAGGGACTAAGGAGGTAGCTGTGGCACGTAATATCCCGCTAGAGCGGATACGTAACATCGGAATTGCCGCCCATATTGATGCTGGTAAAACGACGACGACGGAGAGAATTCTGTTTTACTCCGGTGTCGTTCACAAAATTGGAGAAGTCCACGAGGGAACAGCTGTAACCGACTGGATGGCGCAAGAGCGGGAGCGGGGTATTACTATCACTGCTGCTGCTATCAGCACAAGCTGGAAAGACCATCGCATCAATATTATCGACACTCCTGGCCACGTTGACTTCACGATCGAAGTTGAGCGTTCCATGCGTGTCCTAGATGGTGTGATCGCTGTATTTTGTTCGGTCGGTGGGGTTCAACCTCAGTCAGAAACGGTCTGGCGACAAGCCGATCGTTACAAAGTACCCCGGATTGCATTTGTCAATAAGATGGACCGAACGGGTGCTAACTTCTTTAAGGTGTATGACCAGATCCGCGATCGCCTTCGGGCTAACGCTGTGCCTGTTCAACTTCCAATTGGGAGTGAAGATCGCTTTCGAGGAGTCGTAGATTTAGTAGGGATGCGCGCTCGTATCTACAACAATGATCTAGGTACGGACTTTGAAGATACGGATATTCCAGAAGATGTGCTTGAGCTTGCAAAGGAATATCGCACTAAGCTGATTGAGTCAGTGGCTGAGACTGACGATGCTCTGACAGAAAAATACCTCGAAGGTGAGGAGCTAACTGAAGAAGAGATCCGAGCCGCTTTGCGGAAAGGAACTATCGCAGGCACCATAGTTCCTATGCTGTGTGGTTCTGCCTTTAAGAACAAAGGCGTTCAGCTTCTTTTGGACGCTGTGGTTGCCTATTTACCCGCTCCTACAGAGGTGCCTCCAATTCAAGGTACCTTACCGGATGGTAGTGTGGCTGTTCGTCATGCAAGTGACGATGAGCCCCTAGCTGCCCTAGCATTCAAAATCATGGCAGACCCATATGGTCGTCTGACCTTTGTTCGAGTCTATTCAGGTATCCTCAGCAAAGGGAGCTATGTCTACAACTCGACAAAGGGCAAGAAGGAACGGATCTCTCGCTTAATCGTGCTTAAAGCAGACGAACGAACTGAAGTTGACGAGCTTCGAGCCGGAGATTTAGGTGCTGCTCTTGGTTTGAAAGATACGTTTACAGGTGACACGATTTGCACTGAGGAATCCTCAGTCATTTTAGAGTCTCTGTTTATTCCAGAGCCTGTAATCTCGGTTGCGGTTGAGCCTAAGACAAAGCAAGATATGGAGAAGCTTTCCAAGGCCCTCCAATCTCTCTCTGAGGAAGACCCAACTTTTCGAGTTAGCATTGATCAGGAAACAAACCAGACTGTGATTGCCGGAATGGGTGAGCTTCACCTGGAGATTCTTGTGGACCGGATGTTGCGGGAGTTTAGGGTAGAAGCTAACATTGGTGCCCCTCAAGTCGCTTACCGGGAAACAGTGCGTAAGGCTGTTAAGGCAGAAGGCAAGTTTGTTCGTCAAAGCGGAGGAAAAGGGCAGTATGGTCATGTCGTGATTCAGTTGGAGCCTGGAGAGCCTGGTACTGGCTTTGAGTTTGTTTCCAAGATTGTTGGAGGCACTGTACCGAAGGAGTACATTGGCCCAGCCGAGCAAGGCATGAAAGAAGCTTGTGAGTCTGGTATTCTGGCTGGATATCCGGTAATCGACCTTAGGGCTACGCTGGTAGACGGGTCTTATCACGAGGTTGACTCTTCAGAAATGGCTTTCAAGATTGCCGGCTCAATGGCAATTAAGGAAGCTGTGATGAAAGCTTCACCCGTTCTTTTGGAACCGATGATGAAAGTTGAAGTCGAGGTTCCTGAAGATTTTCTGGGGGATGTGATGGGTGACCTAAACTCCCGCAGAGGTCAGATTGAAGGGATGGGATCGGAAGAAGGAATTGCCAAAGTCACCGCTAAGGTGCCACTGGCAGAAATGTTCGGTTATGCTACTGATATCCGGTCTAAGACGCAGGGTCGGGGCATATTCTCGATGGAGTTTAGCCACTACGATGAGGTGCCTCGCAACGTGGCTGAAGCGATCATTGCTAAGAGTAAAGGGAACGCATAATCAGAAAGAGGAACACATAGATTCATGGCACGCGCAAAGTTTGAACGGACTAAACCCCACGTTAATATCGGTACCATCGGTCACGTCGATCATGGTAAAACTACTCTTACCGCTGCGATCACGATGACCCTGGCTGCAACGGGTGGTGCCAAAGCCAGAAAATACGACGAGATTGATGCTGCTCCTGAAGAGAAGGCAAGAGGCATTACAATCAACACCGCTCACGTTGAATACCAGACAGAAGAGCGGCATTACGCTCACGTAGACTGTCCAGGACATGCCGACTATGTGAAGAACATGATCACTGGCGCGGCACAAATGGACGGAGCGATTCTGGTTGTGTCAGCGGCTGATGGCCCGATGCCCCAAACCCGTGAGCACATTCTGCTGGCGAAGCAGGTTGGTGTACCCAACATTGTTGTTTTCCTAAACAAGCAAGACCAGGTTGATGACGAAGAGTTGCTGGAGCTAGTTGAGCTAGAGGTGCGTGAACTACTCAGCACCTATGATTTCCCGGGCGATGATATTCCCATTGTTTCCGGTTCTGCTCTGTTGGCTCTGGAAGCATTGGTCTCTAACCCTAAGATCGTTAAGGGAGAGAACGAGTGGGTAGACAAAATCTACGCGCTAATGGATGAAGTAGACGCTTACATCCCTACTCCTGAGCGGGATATAGACAAACCCTTCCTGATGGCTGTTGAGGACGTTTTCTCAATCACAGGTCGTGGAACGGTCGCAACCGGACGGATCGAGCGTGGCAAGGTCAAGGTCGGTGAGACTGTTGAGTTGGTCGGTATCAGAAATACTCGCAGCACCACAGTTACGGGTGTAGAGATGTTCCAGAAAGTTCTGGAAGAGGGAATGGCTGGAGATAACGTTGGAGTTCTGCTTCGCGGTATTCAGAAAGCTGACATTGAACGCGGCATGGTACTTGCTAAGCCTGGTTCGATCACACCTCACACCCAATTTGAGTCTGAGGTTTACATTCTGAAGAAAGAAGAAGGTGGTCGTCATACCCCATTCTTCCCTGGCTATCGCCCTCAGTTCTATGTTCGTACAACTGATGTGACTGGCACAATCAGTGCTTTTACTGCTGACGATGGCAGTGAAGCTGAGATGGTGATGCCTGGCGATCGCATCAAAATGACGGTTGAGCTAATTAACCCGGTTGCAATTGAGCAGGGAATGCGCTTTGCAATTCGGGAAGGTGGCCGTACCGTAGGTGCGGGTGTCGTTTCTAAAATCATCAAGTAGCTCTAGCTACTGAGCCGTTTTTGTCAGCAGCCAAATTACAAGTTTGGCTGCTGATAATTTTGAGCTTAGCCAGGTTCATCTCAACATTCTGGCTGAAGCTAGGATGTTGAGATGAACCTGGAATTAACTGAACCTGGACAACTGAAGCAAAATCATGGCAACTATTCAACAGCAAAAAATTCGGATTCGCCTCAAGGCATTCGATCGTCGCCTTTTAGATACCTCTTGTGAAAAGATTGTCGATACTGCTAATCGGACAAACGCTACAGCAATTGGTCCGATTCCTCTACCGACTAAGCGCCGAATCTACTGCGTACTGCGATCGCCTCACGTAGACAAAGATTCTAGAGAACACTTTGAGACCCGTACTCACCGCCGCATTATTGATATTTACCAACCTTCTTCTAAAACGATTGATGCTCTCATGAAGCTGGATCTGCCTGCTGGCGTTGACATTGAAGTGAAGCTGTAGCTCTCTTAGATTGGTTGTGAAATGAAATGGGTCGTGGGAGCCGAACTCTTCGGAAGCTCGGCTCCCACGACCCATTTGTAGCGACTAAGCTAGCTGTTTAGCAATAATAGAGCTTCTTCTCTGTTCGTTAGATTGACATTGTTTCTATTGAAGGTAGAAATCAGCCATAACCTTTTGCAGGATAGGTCTTTTAATCAAGGGTATTAGGTGGGCACTAGTAGCTAGATGTCGCCAACTCAGTCTTTGGTTATAGATTTAGGGTCATAGCCTTTTTGCAGACTAGAAGGATGCGATAGACTATGTGGAGTAGCCTTTGCTGCTCACACATTTGACCTGTTTCCGAAAGCAGTTGATAAGGTCAAACCTAATCATATTGAATCCCTATTGGGGATTAGGATTTCAATGACATCTTCTTCATCAGTTGCTGTTCGAGAGCTTCCACTTTTTCCGTTGTCTGAAGTAGTTCTATTTCCAGGCAAACCACTTCCACTTCACATTTTTGAGTTTCGCTACCGGATTATGATGAATACCATACTTCAGAGCGATCGCCGCTTTGGAGTGCTGATGGTTGACCCGGTAGAGGGTAAAGTTGCAAAGGTTGGTTGTTGTGCAGAGATCGTACACTTTCAACGTCTCCCAGATGACCGGATGAAGGTTATGACTGTGGGACAGCAACGCTTTCGGATTCTTGAATATGTTCGAGAGAAGCCCTACTACGTAGGATTGGTTGAATGGATTGAAGATCAACCCACTGAAAGGAATCTAAAGACATTATCAACTGAAGTTGATCAGCTATTGCGAGATGTTGTGCATCTTTCCGCTAAGTTAACGGGGCAAGAAATTGAACTGCCTGATGACATTCCTGATTTGCCCGTTGAACTCTCCTACTGGGTCGCTAGCAACCTTTATGGTGTAGCGATGGAGCAGCAAGCCCTTTTGGAGATGCAAGACACGGCGGCTCGTCTAGAGCGCGAAGCTGAAATTTTAACCTCTACGCGTAATCATCTGGCAGCTCGAACAGCCTTAAAGGATGCTTTGAAGTAAAAAAGGGAAAGGGGGTTCAACTCTCTTAGGTTTGGGCAATCTGAGATGGAAGAACCGTGTAGCTGCCAAAGATTTTTAGGGTCTCTGCATAGTTGCTCAATTCTTTTAGAACAGATTGTGTTGTCGGATCTTTTTCATCAGCTTCAATATCGATAAAGAACAGGTATTCTCCAAGCGAGCGCTTGGTAGGACGTGATTCTATACGGCTTAGGTTAATACTCCGTTCGGCAAAAGATTGAAGGGGTCTAACTAATGCCCCTGGTAAGTTGGCAGAGAAACTTAAGGCCAGCGAGGTATAGCTACCACCGGGCGATGGTTGTAAGCTTAATATCCAGAAGCGGGTGCAGTTGTCAGGGTGGTCATTGATTGGATGAGCCAGAACAGGCAGCTTATAAAGCTGAGCAGCCCGTTGAGATGAAATTGCTCCACTACTAGGGTCTCGGTCTAGGTATTGCAATGCCTCCGTTGTAGAATTTGTGGGAATTAGCTGTACATTGGGCAAGGCTCTTTCCAGCCAACTCTGGCATTGGGCAAGAGCTTGAGGGTGAGAGTAAACGGTTTGAATCTGCTTCAGAGCTGGACTGTACGACAGCAAAGCATGAGAGATTGGCAGCACTAGAGCTTTTTGTATGCGCAGGGTGTCAAGCTGCCAAAGTGTATCTAGGGTGACACTCACACTTCCTTCAATTGAGTTTTCGACCGGAACTACTACTAAGTCGGTTTCTCTGGTTGCTGTTGCTCTTAATGTTTGTGTGATGCTGGGGTAGGGACAGAGTAAAGATTCTTCCCCTGTCGTCTCTAGCAACCATCTGGCACAGATCAGGGCTGCTGCTTCAGCATTGGTTCCTGGAGGCCCGAGGTAAGCAATTGAGCGTGCCATAGCAAATATTTGAGGAATAACTTTTCAGAGACAAAGCTGAGATAATTGAAACTTTCTATTAAGTACAATCAGCTATTGTCCGTCAAAACACGTATACTTCGTAAGATTAAGGGTGTTTCCTTGGAAAGTATGTAAAATTTAGTGAACGAGTAGGGAAGCATTCAACCATTCTTTAATCCTTCTATGCCTATCCGATTTAACGCCTTCCAATCCGTTGAGATTGCTGTAGCAGATCAGCCTATCCCAATTCAGCATTACTTGCGTCAACCTCAGCGCTTGGTCAAGGCACTGGTTGATCCAAGTCGGACTGAGCAGTTGAGTTCAGAAGTATTTCGGCTAAAGATGCGTCCTTTGAACTTTATGATGCTAAAGGTTCAACCTATAGTAGATATGAGAATCTGGGCAGAACCAGACGGCACGATTCGGGTTGAATCCCTTGCTTGTGAGATTCGAGGAGTGGAATATATCAACCAGCGATTTAACCTTAACCTCGTTGGACAGTTAACTCCACAACTAAAGCGTGATACAACTTATCTCGTCGGGAGAGCAGATTTAGAGGTACTAGTTGAGTTACCGCCGCCTCTGTTATTTACGCCAAAACCTTTGTTAGAGGCAACAGGCAATGGTTTGCTGCGAAGCGTCCTGCTCACCGTTAAGCAACGTTTAATACATCAACTCTTGTCTGACTATCGGACTTGGGCTGTTAATCAGAGGGAGCAGGTTGCTCAGTCCGGGCGATCTCTTCTATCTCCTAATACACCAATTGCTTAACTGCTCAGCACGTTTCAACATAATTATTGCAACTTACAGGGGCTAAAAGACAAGCGATGTTGTCGAGAAGCCCCTAATTGCTTTAATCCTAGCTTGTGTTTGACAGTTCCATATCCTTTATTGGTTGCTAGGTCATACCCTGGATACTTGGCTGCTAGTCTAACGATTAGTGCATCCCGCCAAACTTTTGCAATGATGCTGGCAGCGGCGATCGCTGCGAATTGCTGATCGCCCTTTATGCAGGTTTGATGAGGCATTGGCAACCCTTGAACTTTTTGATTGCCATCTATCAAACAAAAATCGGGCTGGGGAGTTAGCCGAAGGATAGCGCGACGCATAGACAGCAAAGATGCTTGCAGAATGTTGAGTCGATCGATTTCTTGAACTGAAGCAACACCAATTCGGCAATCTACTGCTAGAGACCGGATCTGTTTAGCAAGCAGTTCTCTGTGTAAAGGAGTAAGCTGCTTGCTATCCGTTAAGCCTGCACTGAGTAGACCCGCTATAGCCCGCTCCGGTAAAATTACTGCTGCGGAAACCACTGGTCCAAATAAAGCTCCTCGACCTACTTCATCAACTCCAGCAATCAGTCGAAACTGGCTTAAGTTGTCAGGTAGGTTTGAAAAACACAATTGTGATTGGATCACAACTAGCTATCACCCACTGCATTCATAGTATTTTCTGACTCGACAGCAGAAGAACGACGGCGACGGCGACGAGACGACCCATTACCGTCAGGCGAATCTGCACTTCCATCAGAAACTGCTAAATCAGGTGCTGGCACAGATACAGGTATTGAAACTGAATCTTCGCCATTTTCGTCGTCTAAAGGAAAGTCTGTGCTCGATGGGGAGGTTTCTTCTGCTGCAGTTTGCTCAAATCCACTAGGTGGAAATACAACTGGCACGGGTGTTCCATTACCAGTACGGGAGCTTTCTCCAGGTAATGTAACTGTGACAACAGCAGACTTTGGATCTTTTACTTCCTCAGTTGCTAAAACCAAAGGTGAAACACCCATTAAAGCATAGACATCTTGTTCTTCAAGTGTCATTTCAACTTGAACAATTTGAGGTGGTTCAGCAATAGGTTTGTCGCGTCGATTAGAGGAGCGGCTTCGATCAGGTTTTTCACTTCGACTCTCTTTAGGAATCAACGTGGGTAGTACTGTCTCTTCGACAGCAGGCGGCAGTTCAGGCTCAACGTCAGGTTCTGCTCGGACGGGGCTACCCACTCTCGCAACAGGTTCTCCGACTCGGATGCGGCTGCGACGACGGCGGCGATTGTTAGCTCCACCCCGCTCTTGATAGCTAGGATGGTTGGTCAAATCTAGTTCCTGCAAATCTTGAGATGGATCTGCATCAAATTCATCTTTTTGACCGTCCCAGTTCTCCCGCAGCTGCGGTGTGCGGCTCTCAGGTGCAGCATATTCGCGAGCCGCTGGTTCGACAAATTCTTGAAGCTGACGCTCTGATTCACCTGGAAGGTGTACTAAGTGCCCTAATCCGCCGCAGGTTGGGCAGGTTCTTCCAAACAGCTCATAAATGTTCTGGCCTTGGCGTTTGCGGGTTAGCTCAACCAAACCTAGTTCCGAGAGTTGGGCAATTTGAGGTCTAGCTTTGTCGGCTCTTATGGCTTTGTTAAACTGCTCTAAAACTTGCAGTTGATCGCGACGGGAATCCATATCGATAAAATCGACAATAATGACTCCGGCAATATTGCGAAGTCGCAGTTGTCGGGCAATTTCAACAGCCGCTTCAGAGTTTGTCCAAAGAACCGTTTCACGCGCGGTTGCCGACCGGGTAAAAGAACCAGAGTTGACATCAATAACGGTTAGCGCTTCTGTCCGTTCAATAATGATGTAGCCGCCAGAGGGCAAATCGACTCTGGGTTTAAGTGCTTCTCGAATTGCTGCATTGACGCGGAAATACTCCAGGATGGAGGTGCGATCGCGATGATGGTCTACCAGTACACCTTGAGGTGACCGACCGCCGCTCCAACTGACTAAATGCTGTTTTACCCGCTTCATCCCGGTGTGAGAATCTACCACAATCCGGTTAACGTCGGCACTGTATACGTCTCGCAGAACCCGTTGAATAAAATCGTCATCGCGATTCAGCAAGCTAGGAGGGCGAGTCGTCACTGCTTCTTGCTGAATGTTTTCCCACTGCTTCTGCAGGGCTTCCAAATCTTCAATAATGGCCTCTTCTGCCACACCCTCGGCTTCGGTGCGGACGAGTAGCCCCATCCCTGCGGGCTTGACTAAGACTGCCAGCGCGCGCAGCCGATTCCGTTCATTTTCGTTACGAATACGGCGCGATAGATTTACACCCCGACCAAATGGCATGAGTACAAGATAGCGGCCTGGAAGACTGATATTTCCAGTTAACCGAGGTCCTTTGTTGCCCGTTGGCTCCTTCATTACCTGCACCAAAACCTTCTGCTGGGGTGCTAGTAGTTCAGTGATAGAGCCAGCGGCCCGCTTTAGCCTGAGCGGACCTAAATCCGTGACGTGAATGAACCCATTGCGCTCGGCGTCTCCAATGTTGACAAAGGCCGCATCAATTCCAGGTAGTACGTTCTCAACTACACCTAGATAAATATCACCAACTTGGTGACTTCCTGTGGCAACAATCAGTTCTTGAATTTGATCTTCTGAAAAAACAGCAGCAATCCGGTGCTGTTCGGCAATAATAATTTGCTTCGACATTCAACTTCCTCGAATATTTACAGCAAAGCAAAAGGCACTAGCCTCATCAGCACCGCTTGCTTTCCTGGTAATAAGACAACGTGTGGAAAAAATCACAATCATGACATGGAGGCAAACGAAGCTGCTCCTTATCCTTAAACAAAACCATTGAGAAATTCAGCAACCCCAGAATGGCTGAATCTCTCCAACGAACCTCGAACCTACAGCCAACTAATCAAACATCCTGGAAAGATACCTTCCGCTGGGAGTTAGGCATCTGCAATTGACCAGGGGTGAACGGAAAGCCTTGCAGAAGCAGACTGCGCCCGACTTGTGTTGCCGATTAAACCACTGGCAACCCTGAAGGCTCTCAATCCACGACAGCTTCTTTGAATTGAATTATAGCGTGGAGCAGCGATAACGCCACTAGAAGTGAGCAATTTGTGAGAAATCAGGAGCAGAATCCAATCAACAATCCTTACTCAGTGACTGCTGGGGATAGAAAAAGCTGGCTTCGGTGGGTATGCAGCAGTTGAAATGGACGCTGAGCTATTTGCTCCAGCATATAAACTACATGCTCTGGGCGCAGCAAGCTGCCGTCGTTGCGACAGCTTCCCACATATTGCAGAATAATAGCGTCGGATTGAGCTTGGTGATGCAGAATAGCAGGAGGCAAGTTTGAGGAAACAGTATTTTCGACTAAGGAAAGGTCAAAGAGACGATCGCACAAGTTAACCTGCTTAGTCTTGCCCGACTTCGTCTTCTGCTCTAAGCCTATTTCATTAGCTGCTTTAATCGCTTCTATCCAAGCTTGCCACTGTGCTGTTGACAGAGGCTCTGGATCTGAAGTGCCCTCAGCCAGAGCACGAACTGCGACATAGTACTTTGCTTGCTCCAGTAACTTGGTGGCAGATGCAGTAGTGGGAGCAATCGCCTCTACCTGATAAATGGGTACATCTGCTGGCAAAGCCGCTGCCAATCTTTCCTGAAACTCGACTAAATCTACAGTTTTAGTCAGTTCAAAGTCTACTAGCTCACCCGAACTCGTTGCTCCAAGCGATAGAGCATTAGCAATCGAGATTCGAGGTGAAGGATGAAATCCTCCTGTGAAAGCGATGGGTAAAGCGGCTCGCCGCACTGCTCGGTCAAACAAGCGCACCATATCTAGATGGCTCACCAAAGCCATATCGCCCTGCTTCCCAAACCAAATTCGCAACCGCTGGACTTTTTCCTGGTTGGGCTTAAAGTGTCCCTCAAACTGAGGAATCGGCAGCGGCTGAATCACAACGTTGTGACCAAAGTCTGCCCCACACACGCCACAGTGGGAGCAACCCTCAAAAGAGCAGTCTGGTACGATCGCTGCTTCTAAAGCCTTCTGTAGGTCTGCTTTGAGCCATTGTTTATCAATTCCTGTATCAATATGATCCCAGGGCAAAGGAGCATCGCATGCAGGATGAGGAGTAGGGAGTGAAGGATCAGATTTCTCTACTGACGTAGAATGCTCGTCGGGTTGAGGGGACGGGCTGGTAGACAGTTGTGGCATCCCTTCCATCAAATTCCATTCGCCGCTTTCGACTTGACGATATTTCCAGGTTAGCCCTGACTCAGCGATCGCCTGTGTCCAGGCAGCAAAGGCACGATCAAGACTTTCCCACCAGGCATCCATTCCAGCTCCCAGTTCCCAGGCGCGGTGAATGACGGTAGAAAGACGGCGATCGCCCCGTCCAACAAAGTCTTCCATCGCGGAAAGCCGCACATCCGTAAAGTTGGCTTTCAGCCCACGAATCGTGCGAAATTCCTGGCGCAAAAGTTTCTGCTTGCGCTCAAACTCAGCCGTCGAAACTGAGTGCCACTGAAATGGAGTATGCGGTTTGGGTGTGAAGTTGGAAATCGTTACATTGAAGTTTAACTTTCGTCTACCTGGAGTACTGCATTCCTGCTGAAGCCACCGAATTGTCTCGGCAATCCCCAACACGTCAACATCTGTTTCTCCAGGCAAGCCAATCATGAAGTAGAGCTTGACCTTGTCCCACCCTTGCTCATGAGCGGTTTTAACCCCTCGCAACAATTCCTCGTTAGTCAGTCCCTTGTTGATAATGTCCCGCATTCGCTGAGTGCCAGCTTCAGGGGCAAAGGTTAAGCTGCCCTGCCGCATTCCCCCCAAAATATTGGCAATGTTTTCATCAAATCGATCGACTCGCTGGCTGGGTAAAGATAGAGAAATATTCTCGTCCTTAAGCCGATTCTTGATTTCCATGCCGACTGCTGGCAAAGCCAAATAGTCAGAGCAGCTTAACGACAACAGCGAGAACTCGTTGTAGCCTGTCGTTCTCATGCCTTGCTCAATCGCTTCTACAACCCGCTCTGGCTCCACATCGCGGGCTGGGCGGGTGAGCATCCCAGGTTGGCAAAAACGACAGCCACGAGTGCAGCCACGGCGAATTTCGATCACGAGACGGTCGTGTACTGTCTCAACATAGGGAACCAACCCCATTGAATACGCGGGCATAGGGTCAGCAACCCGACGTAAGATGCGGTCCGGCACATCTGGTCGAATAGATTGAACAGAGCCATCTGCACCCATCTTGTAAAACTGCGGTACATAGACTCCAGGCACCTGTGCTAGATCTAGCAGCAGTTCTTCTCGACTCAGTCCGGCAGACTTGCCCTCTTCCAACACCAAACCGATTTCGGGCAGCAGCTCTTCTCCGTCTCCCAGGGCAATGAAGTCGAAAAAGTCGGCATAAGGTTCTGGATTAGAGGTGGCAGTTTGCCCCCCCGCGAAAATGAGCGGGTAATTCTGCCCTGCTAGTTCGTGCTTCCGTTCTTTCCAGGTTAAGGGGATGCCAGCAAGATTTAACATCTCCAGGATGTTGGTAGCCCCTAGTTCATAGCTAAGGCTAAATCCCAAAATGTCAAACTCGGTCAGCGATCGCCTCGACTCCACTGCAAACAGTGGAATCTTGTTTTCTCGTAATTTGGCAGACAGATCCGGCGCAGGTAGATAGGCGCGATCGCACAATTGCCTGGGCTGAGCATTCAGGATGCTGTAGAGAATGACATGTCCCAGGTTTGAGGCCCCAACCTCATAAACCTCAGGGTAAGTCAAAACCCAACGCACCGTTGATGCATTCCAATCCTTATGAACTGCCCCTAACTCATTACCCAGATAGCGAGCAGGTCGAGCAATTTCTGGGGTCAACAACCTTTCAACCGCAACCGTCACAGTAGATTCAATTCCAGCATTAGGATTAAGCTTTACTCATTCACTATACTGGACGCGCACACAATCAGGCAGTCCACTGCCCTTCTATGAAGACTACTGCTTGAAACCTTCATAGGGTCTACTAGTCAACAATAGTGAACCCCTCAGTCGTGAGAGACTCTATCAATTAGGGAATTAGGTAAGGTAGACAAAATAAACTCAGCGCCAGATCAGTAAGGGGTTGAACACAATCTGGCGCAACAAATTGACTAAAGAGAGCAGTCACAAGGTTCGGTGAAAAAGTAAAACTTAAGCCGCAACGATTTCAAAAGCAGAGCGGCTCTCAAAAATCTCGAACACCCGATCTAGTTGAGTCAGCTCAAAAATGATGCGAATCGAGGGAGATACGCAACATAGTCCAAATCGCTGATCCAATCGCTGAGATAGGGTCAAGGCGGAAACCAACGCCATCAAGCCTGCGCTGTCGAGAGATTCGACCTGGCTCATGTCTACCAAAACGGCAGAAGAGTCCCGCGAGGAAACGGCTGACATTAACTGCTGCTGTAATCCCGCTGCATTGGATGCATTGAGATGACCGCAAGGTTGAACAACTGTCATTGGAGATTGGGCAAGAACACTTCGCATCGTTCGATCCTGTTAAAACAACCAACTGGAGAACTGCTTTCAGATGCTCCGAAGATAACTTTAAGATTTGGGTCTAGACCACAAAATCTAATTCATTTCACTAAAACTTTATGAGTTAACTTCAGTACTTGAAGTTTTCAGCAAGTCATTCTGCAAGAAAGTGTTCAAAGTTACGAATTATTCCTTCAATCAAGCAATTTACTGCTAATGGGTGAAGCGAAGTCTTCAATAAAGAGTTGGGAGGGATTAAGTTATAGCTTTTGGTGAATTAATCAAGTCTTTTTTGTAGAGTCGTTTTGATTAATACAAAGCTCCAAAAAGTTTGCGTCTAAAGATAGATGCCTATGAGTTTGTAGTTTGAAATTCAGAGTGGCATTCAGCAATAGCTCATAGAAATGCTGCAAGTCGCGGGTTCATAAATGACTAAGACCAAGTAGATAAATTGTTCGTTGTTCTAGGACTGTTAATGCCGTTCCTTAAGATTTCCTTTCATGACAAACTGAAAGCTTTATGGAGGAAGGCGGTTTTGAGGTGTTCAGCTCTGTGAAGCTATTGTGTTGTGTAGGACTATTCGTCAGCGACAGGAGGGTTGCTAAGAAGAGATGCATTGGCTCCCATATGTCGGGCGAGGTGGTTGAAGCAGGGGTTGGATTTTAGGCAGGGCAATGTTTTCCCTATATTCTGCCACTAGAGAAACTATGGTAAATTTAACTTATGAAGGAGTAAAGCATTAAGAGAGTAGTGACTTCAAAATAAAGTCCGTGACTGAGATCACTCTGAAGTAAGGTTGTAGATCACTTTCCTGCCCAGGTATTCAGCAGAAAATTCACCTTAGGCATGTCTTCCTTTTACATGCATCCTCCTCTCAATTTGGTGGTACCTGCTATGAAAACGACTTATGCTATTCGCAAACTTGTAGAGAAGGCACTTTATATCAGGCAACTTACTCCTGATATTGAGAACGAGATAAACTACGAACTGACTCGCTTAGGCTATATTTCTGACGTAGATTATGAAGCGTTAGAGCTATTAATGTCCGAGATGGATGCTGGTCGAGTTCGGTTGGTTCCTAGTCCATAGTTTTTATTCAGTTAGTACTTTACGTTACGGCTGAGTTCTTGTGGGTTTCTAGCTTTTGTATTACCCCTAATAGAGTTCTAATTTCGTTTGAACTAGACGAGCCTAATCGGTTTTCAGCTTGTGTTAAACCCTTGCTGAAAGTTGAATTAAAGAGTCGTTAAATGCATCTGACAAACATCATGGATAAAGCGATGTAGCTGCTGATGGGCTATGCAATCGCCTTGTGTTTGGGTTTTGGGATGAGCTAGTTGAGTCAGCAGTGGTACAACCTCTGTATCTAGAGCAGCACGGAATAGAGCTATAGGGCAGAGCAAATCAGACCCCTGTCGTAAGTCATATAAGCTAGGCTGTTCAGAAGCGGTTGGATCGTCGATATGTACACTAGAAGAGGCGATGGAGTCTCTGGTGGGAGAAACTTTCAAGATTAATGGACGAACCCACCCTCTCCTACTTTTGTTTTTAGGAACAATTTGAATGAGTTCTGCGTATAGACAGGTGTCTCCATGCTCCAAGCAAAGAATTTGACCGGGTTGAAAATCGGTAATAGAGGTCATTAGCTCTTGCCTTCTCAGCGGGTTAGCTTGCTGTCAAGAAGTGTTTTGATAGCTAAACTTTTGTCAAATTGATTGTAGCTTTTGGTGAGGTTGCCCAGAGAGAAACTGCAATGCTTGAACTACCTGGTGGTTGAAGTACTGATGTAGGAAGGATAAAACGATTGTACGTATATGGTTCATAAAATTTCACTGGTAAGAAGAAAGGCATAAATTAAGTTGGGTAACGAAAGGTTAAGTCTGGTAAGGTTGAGATATGCATCTCATTTGAATGCAGGTTTACCTAATTGCTATGGTGATTTGCGCTGATTTCTTTGTACTGGAGGCTTTGCTAGCTGCTTATATGGATTCATCACTAGCTCAGCAATACGACTATTCAAGCAGGGCTAGATAAACTGGTTTTAAGTAGTTTATAGAGAGGGTAGAGTCGTGTCCGTCGAGACCATTGAACAGCGTTCAACGTCCCGCAAACACGCACCCCGCTATCGGGTTTTGCTGCACAACGACGATTACAACTCGATGGAATACGTGGTGCAAGTTCTAGTCAAGACTGTGACTAGTTTGACTATTCCGCAGGCAGTTAGCATTATGATGCAGGCTCACAACAACGGGACGGGCTTGGTTATCACATGTGCCCAAGAACATGCAGAGTTCTACAGTGAAACCCTTAATGCTCATGGTTTAACTAGCACAATTGAACCAGACGACTAGTGCTTGACCAATTTAAGGCAAGGTTTAACCCCCGCTCCATAGCTCGCTATCCACTTTTACTTCGGCTGCTGACTTTTATTTCAGTTCTGCTTTTAGCGTGGTTGCCGCTCGCAGGTCTATCTCTGTGGTTAGTGAAAGATTCAAATACGCTCAGCATCGTAGCTATGTCGCTGCTGGCACTTGGATTTTTAGCTCTAGTCAAGGTTTGGGGGAAAGTTGTTTACCGGCAGCCTCACATTTTTCGGAGCTACGGTCTGATTTTTACGCGCCGAAATGGATGGGATTTACTTGAAGGATTAGTCATTGGGCTGTCTAGCTTATGGGCTTTGTTTTTGCTTCAGGGCTGGCTGGGATGGTTGAGTTGGCAAGACTTTCCTCCACGTTTCCCGCTCATTCTGCTAGAGGGATGGCTGGTTGCGCTGGGTGTTGGTTTAGCTGAGGAACTGGCGTTTCGGGGCTGGTTGTTGGATGAGTTACAGCGAGATTACAGTCCTAAAGTCGCGCTTTGGAGTAGCAGCTTAGTCTATGCGGGTCTGCATTTTCTAAAGCCAGTTGCGGAAGTTTTGCGGACTTTGCCTCAATTTCCAGGACTGGTGATGCTTGGTTTGGCTCTCGTTTGGGCAAAGCGATCGCACTCTGGTCGTTTAGGATCATCAATTGGTCTACACGCTGGGCTAATTTGGGGCTACTACATGGTTCAAGTCGGTGAATTGGTGGAATATTCCAACCAGGTGCCTGAGTGGGTTACAGGAATTGACCGAAATCCATTAGTGGGTGGAATGGGACTAATGTTTTTGGGTGGAATTGCCTTCTATATGTGGAGGCGATCGCAGATATTCTCCCGTCAAACAGTCGCAAGGTAAGCTATTTCAGCAAATTCTTCTGATCTCTAGCTAGAGAACTGGCATCTCTGTTATCGTACCTTCATAGATGGATCGCCAGATTTAGGGCGAGAGCGCATTGCAGAATCAATCCCTTCGTTAACTGCGCCCTCTCATACAGATATGACAAGCAAGATAGATTCCTACTCGTTGCCCCCGGCCGTTCGACGGATTGCCACTTACTTCCGTGTTTGTGGTTGGCTTAGCTTCTGGGTGCAAGCAGTCCTGGCTTTAGTTTCTGGGGTAGCTCTTGTTTTTGCTGTTGGTAGTTTGAGCTTGAGAAGTGGGGCTGAAACGTCTGGAGGACCAGGAACCGGCTCTGGTTTATTTCTTGCCGTCTGTGGATTAGTTGCTCTTTGCATAGGCGCTTACTGGGCATTTCGCTACACTCGCCTGTCTCGGAGATTGAGATCTCCTGATTCTAGAGGTCGTCCAAAACCTGGGGATGTCATTCAGGCTCTAAGGATTGGGCTGACGATCAACCTGGTTGGTATGTTGCTGACGCTCCTAGGAGCAGAGGCGATCGTTGGTTCGTTGTTGGCAAGGACTTTTTCCCAGTCAGGTGCGATATACGAATTCGGGCGAAATCCTCAGTTTATTCAAGCAGCCGATATCTTCATCGTGCAGGCAAACACGAATACGGTGCTGGCCCATTTTGTGGGTGTAGTTGCTTCGCTATGGTTGGTGCGGTGTATGAGCCGCCAGTAGTTGATAGGCGATCGCTCTGATAATTACCTAAGTTTAGGTTGGAGGACAGCGATCGCAATGTCCACAGCGTAAAATATTCGCTTCTGTGCCAAAACCGAAAGCTTGCAGCAAAAATTTCCAACGACATTCTGAGGTTGTCAAATATTGCTGCATTTGCTGTGCTGCATTTGCCTGATCGCAGGTTTGACGAGCAGGGGAGGCATGAATCCTGTAGCGAAATGGGTCTTGCCACTCTAGCTGTCCACTACTGTGGAGCATCGCCAGTGCGATCGCCCCATCTTTAAACTGGCGCGATACTTCTTTAACGTCTCCCTCGACGGGTAGCTGCTGAGCAAGCTGCTGAGCTTTTTTTTGGAGCGATCGCACTCTATCTTGAAAAAAGCGCTGCCGCTGTCGATCCTCAGGATCGAGCCATCCTGTCGGTTCACTCACCAGCGTTAGTGTTTCAGCGGGTAAGCCGTCTCTTCCTGCCCGTCCAACTTCCTGCACATACTCAGATAGCAGCGCTGGTGCATGAAAGTGAACGACCCAACGTACGTCTGGTTTGTTGATTCCCATTCCAAAAGCAGACGTACAAACCACAAATCTGATTTCATCTTTTAACCAGGCAGATTCAATTGCGCGGCGCTCTTCAGGGCTAAGTCCAGCATGATAAGCAGCTGTCTTGTACCCCTTCTCCGCTAACCAATCTGCCAAACTTTCGCTATCTTGCCGAGTGCGAACGTAAACCAACCCTGCTTGTGGTGATCTAGCTTGAACGAACTTGAGTAAAGACTGACGACGCCCTTTGGGTGTCCAGGCAATTTGAACAGCTAAATGAAGGTTTGAGCGGTAAGGATTAAGTCGAAAAATTTGAGGATGTTGGAGCTGCAAAACCTGTTGGATAATCTGTTGCGCTTGAGGATCAGCCGTTGCTGTGAAAGCAGCAATGCCGATCTGGGTTCCCGCAGGCTTTGATTGCAAAAGAGCCGAGCGGACTGTCCCCAAACGGCGATAGGCGGGGCGAAATGTGTCTCCCCACTGCACCAAGCAGTGAGCTTCATCTAAAATCAATCCGTTTATTTTTAGATTGGGCTGACATAAACGCTCCCATACTGCTTCACTCAGTAGTGTTTCAGGCGAAAGGTAGAGTAGCCGCAGTTTTTGTCGTTCGAGTGCCCAAAGAGTCTGACGGCGTTGATGGGTCGGAAGTTCGCTATGCAGCAGGGCCGCTGACAGCTGACGCTGCTGTAGGTCTTGCACCTGGTTTTCCATCAACGCGACCAAAGGCGATACTACGAGCGTGACTCCTGTTCGCATTAGAGCCGGAAGTTGAAAGCAAATTGACTTGCCGCCGCCCGTAGGCATTACGACTAGAGCGTCTTGGTGGGCTAACAGCGTATGCACAATTTCACCCTGAGGAGGGCGAAAGTCCTGATAACCCCAAACTTTTTGAAATGTGGCGCGAACACGGTTCCAGGCGGTCTGTTCTGAGAGGTGCATGATTGGGTTGCAAGTTAGTCGCAAGCTGTGTTCCCAGAATTCCCGCTTTTTTCCTCTGGGCAACCGCTATAAAAATAAACCTGCTTCTGTACAAATTCCGTGCAGGGGACGGTCCCAAGGGTCAACTGGCAGTTTGGGGAGGCGAGCAAACTCAAAGACGACACCAACAGTTGGTTTGTGTAGCCAGCCAGGTTGGCTCAACATGCGATCATAAAAACCGCCTCCGTAGCCTAAACGATATCCGCGTACGTCACATGCCACAGCAGGTACTAGAATCAGATCGACTTGCTCTGGTTGCAAAAGTGGCGTACTGGGGTGAGGTTCTAGGATGCCATAAGCTCCAGGTTGGGGAGGAGGGAGCCGATGATGAGGCGACCAGTAATGCCAGGATAAATTGCGATCGCTGCAACGGGGAAACCCCCATTGCTGAGATGTCGTAAACAAAGGGGCTAGGTCAGGTTCCTGACGAAAACTGAAATAGGCCAAGATGGTTTGCGATCGCCTAAATATTTCAGAAGCTTCTAAATGACAACAAAGCCGCTCGCTCTTTTCTCTCCAAACATCAGGATGCATCGCCTGTCTGGCTTTGAGGAGCGATCGCCGTAACTCAGCCTTCTCCATGCAAATTCAACCGTACACTTAACTCCAACATTTAAACTGACAGAATTTACACCCCCATCACCTGGGAAAGAGGCTTCAAGCTCTTTGTTTGCCCTAAATAATTTTCAGATGCTGCTTAATCGCTGCTGCAACTTTATCCATTAAGTGTTGATCCCGCTTCAGATCCAGTAGAGGCGCACTTTGCCAATCATAAAACCATACTGGCTTTCGTCGTTTCTCTTCTGGTTCAGTTACATACCTCGGAAACACATGGGCGTGTAGTGCTGCTTCGCTGTTACCCAGAATTTCGTAATTAATGCGAATTGCACCCGTTACTTCAAGCAACGCATCTCCCAAAATTGTCATGTCTTGTAAAAAGCTAATGCGCTGCTCCATTGGCAAAGCATTCAGATCGGGCACAACTGGGTCGGGCAACAAAAGGGAGTAACCCCGCAAAAATTGAATATCGCCAAGCACTACCCAACCTGATGGAACCCGACAAATTACTGTTGGATTAACTCCCTGACGTGCTTCCTCGACTCGACGATGAATAAGAGTAGACATCTTAAGCTCTAATTGCTTTGATTATCAAACTTAAGTGGAACGGCATAGCAACATTTTAGAAGTTGTTTTGATCGCTGATTTCTAAAGTAAAGCGAGAGCGTTGGCAGTACCAACACTCTCGCTTTGAAAATTTTGACTTTGCTGTTATGCAGCGTGCTGCCGATACCAGTCAATGGTGTTTTTCAAGCCTTGCTTGAAATCAACCTGAGCAGTGAAGCCGAAAGCTTGCTTTGCTCGTTCAGTATCCAGACAGCGGCGAGGTTGACCGTTGGGTTGGTCAGTTTCCCAGACAATTTCGCCGTCAAATTCCATTAGCTCGCAAATTAGAGTAATCAAATCGCGGATGGAAATTTCGTAGCCTGTGCCCAAATTGACAGGTTCAGAATCACTGTAAAGCTGAGTGCCCATGACAATGCCTCTGGCAGCGTCTTCTGAGTAAAGAAACTCACGAGTCGGGCTGCCGTCACCCCAAACGGGAAGCTGTTTGTCGCCACGCTGCTGGGCCTCGTGAACTTTACGAATTAGCGCTGGAATGACGTGGGAACTGCGAGGATCAAAGTTATCTTCAGGTCCATACAGATTGACTGGAAGTAGATAAATTCCGTCAAAGTTGTACTGTTGTCGATAGGCTTGAAGCTGCACTAGCAAAGCCTTTTTAGCAATTCCGTAAGGAGCATTGGTTTCTTCTGGATAACCATTCCAGATGTCGTCTTCCTTAAACGGAACTGGGGTGAACTTGGGGTAAGCGCAGATTGTGCCAACGCAGACAAATTTTTCTACGCCTGCTTCATAGGATGCATGAATCAACTGCGTTCCCATGATCAAGTTGTCATAAAACAGTTCAGCAGGCTTTTCGCGGTTTAGACCAATGCCACCGACGTGAGCTGCCAGGTGAATTATGATGTCCTGCTGATCGACGGCTCTTTTACAGTTTTCTAAGGTGCGGAGGTCACAGTCGCGCGATCGCACAACGGTGATTTTCTCCAGGTCGGCGCCAGCCTGACCGAGTTGAGCAATCACCTGGCGACCTAGAAAACCCGCCCCGCCCGTGACCAGAATTCGCTTATGCTCAAGGTTCAAAGTTGCCATAGTTGAAATTACCTTTGTCAGGTGGGGCAAGGTGAGCTTGCCCTTCTATAGTGAGGACAGTGAGACGAGAATTAAACGTTGCTCAGTTCTTGCCGGATCGTGGCATTTTCTAGAGCAGCATGAGATGCATTGCTATTACTGGAAGTTAGACCCAGTGCCTTCAGGTCTGCCTCTACCATTAGTTGAACCAGTTGCTCAAAGGTAACGGAAGGCTCCCAGCCCAATTTTTGCTTAGCTTTGGTTGGATCACCAATCAGCAAGTCTACTTCTGCAGGACGTAGATAGCGCTCGTCAAATTCGACGTAGTTCTGCCAATCTAAGTTGACGTAATTAAAGGCGATATCCAAGAATTCACGGATTGAGTAGGTTTCGCCTGTGGCAACAACGTAATCATCGGGTTGGTCCTGCTGAAGCATCAACCACATTGCTCGAACGTAGTCTTTGGCATAGCCCCAGTCACGCTTGGAGTCGAGGTTGCCCATATAAATCTTCTTCTGGCGACCTGCAATGATACGGGCGATTGCTCGGGTAATTTTGCGGGTAACAAAGGTTTCGCCGCGACGAGGTGACTCGTGGTTAAACAGGATGCCATTAGAAGCGAACATCCCGTAAGACTCACGGTAGTTTACGGTTTGCCAGTGTGCGTAGACTTTGGCGCAGGCATAAGGGCTGCGGGGATAGAAAGGAGTGGTTTCCTTTTGGGGAACTTCCTGAACCTTCCCATACATTTCAGAGGAACCTGCCTGATAAAACCGCACTTCAATGCCAGTGCGATGGCGATAGTCTCTGATTGCTTCTAGTAAACGAAGCGTCCCCATGCCTACTGCATCTGCGGTGTATTCAGGGGAATCAAAACTAACTCGAACGTGGGACTGTGCGCCCAAGTTGTAAATTTCTGCCGGCTTAACCTCTTCTAGAATTCGCCGCATTGTTGCGCCGTCTGTAAGGTCACCGTAGTGAAGGAACAGCCGAGCCTGGTCGTTGTGAGGGTCTTCGTAAATGTGATCAATCCGGTCGGTGTTGAACGTAGAAGTTCGCCGGATGATGCCATGAACTTCGTAGCCCTTCTCCAACAAAAGCTCACTTAAATAAGAACCATCTTGACCTGTAATGCCGGTGATCAGTGCTCGTTTCTGTTGCGTCATCCTCAGTAATTCCTTGTGAGTTGAGTGGATGGAGGTAGCAAGGGCAGACCGCGATCGCCATCAGCTAACCACCACTAGAAATCAGCTCTAACATCTGAATTTATTTCCAGATAACACCTGGATTTATCTCCAGAGGTAGAGAAATGCTCAGATTGCTTCACTAACGTTAACCCGAAACTTTTCGCGAAACATCAAGAAACTGTATATTCTCTGCAAAGAATCTCAATGTTCCTCCTACTGATCAAACGGGTTTTGTTCGCTTTAAATACACCAGAGCATGGTGACATTTAGGCAGGGTTTAACTGCAATGCCAACCGGAGTATGCCCCTCATCACTTACTTCTTTCACTGTTTCTTTAGGATTTCCGAATTTTTTCGATTTAACTTTGAAAATCCTAGAAAAGTCAGGAAGAGCGTGAACTGTACGAGGACAATGCTGGGGCCAGAGGCAAAATCAAAAATGCCAGATACCAGCATTCCAGTGATGCTGCTCAAGACTCCCAAGATTAAGGAGAGCCATAGAAATTTTGTAAATCGCTGACTGATGAGTTTAGCGGTTGAAGCAGGAATGACCAAGAATGCATTTACAAGCAAAATGCCAACGGCTTTGATGGAAACTGCGACTGCCAGGGATAGCAGGATGACAAACAAATAACGGTGTAGCTGGACGGAAACGCCCTGAACTTTGGCGATCGCCTGATTTAAAGTCAAGAGAATCTGCTGATCCAGTGTCAGAAGCAGAAAAATACTGCTACCCAGAAGCAGCAGAGCGGTCAGAATCAGATCTGCGCCGTTAACCGCCAAAATGTCGCCAAATAGAACACCCATCAAGTTGCCCCGATAGCCCTGGATGAAACTGGTAAGAATGACTCCAATCGCCAGTGCGCCTGATAGCACAATGCTCAGTACGTTGTCGCTCCAGAGGTCAGTTTGGTCAATCAGGTAAAGCACGACCAGCCCGAAGACCAGGGTAAAAGGCAGCAGCATTGAATTGAGCGGAAGCTGTAGCAGTACTCCCAATGCAATTCCAACTAGAGCGGCATGACCGACGGCATGACTGAAAAAGGATAGTTGCCGCAGGGTAACAAAGCAACCCAACAGTCCCCCCAGTAGCCCAAGCAGAATTCCTCCAGCGATCGCCCGCTGCATGAAGGGAAATTGGAGGAGTTCGATCAGGTTTTCCATAGGGGAGAGGGGATTTTAGTTTTTTGAATTGAAGTAAGCGGTGACCTCTTCACCGCTTACTTCAATTCAGGAATTTAATGATGATGCTGATAGCGGCTAAAGGAAGGACCATAAGCATCTAGCAGATTTTGGGGGGAGAGGGCTTCTTCGGGCTGCCCTTGGCAGACGAGGCGACGGTTGAGACAGAGGACGCGATCGCAGTGGTGGCTTACCATGTCTAGATCGTGGGAGACTTGCAGCACTGTCCAACCATGTTCTCGCTTGAGCTGATTGAGCAGAGTGTAAAAGTCTGCTTCTCCCTGCAAGTCTACGCCTGCCAGTGCTTCGTCAAGGACTAGGAGCCGTCGAGACATGACCAGACAATGGGCTAATAAAACTCGTTTGAGTTGCCCACCGCTAAGGTTACCGATCGCTCGATTGCGAAGGTGATAGATATCGACTCGCTCCATTGCTTGGGCGATCGCAGGTGCTTTTCTAGGGTTAGTTTTCCAGGGTAAGGTAATTCGCCACTGAGGAAAAACGGGCAGTTGAGCTGAATTGCTCAGATTATGATCAACCCAGCCCAAGCCAACTAACTCACTTACAGATAGGGGAAAGCCCCGGTCAAATACAAAGTTTTGAGGGATGTAGCCAATCTGGTAACGCAAATTACCCAGACGACTGAGCGGACATCCCAAGATTTGAACCGCGCCTTCAAATGGCAATAAGCCTAAAATGGCTTGAACCAGAGTACTTTTACCTGCACCGTTGGGCCCGACAATCGCAGTATTGGTGCCTACCGGAAGCTCAAAGGAAACGTCTTCAACGGCGGCGTAAGTTCCCTGGTAAACAGTCAGGTTTTCAACTTTGAGAACAGGTGTAATTTCCTTGGGGTGGGAGCTTGGGGCGATCGCAGCATCAGGGGGGTCAGAGTTCATCACACCAATTCATTGAAATTCATTGAAACGCAGTTTCGAGGATTTTCAGGTTTTCGCTCATTGCAGTGAAGTAGTACTGCGGATCTAGTTCACCAGACTCTAGGGAATCTAAAGTCTGCAATTCTATACCTAAATCTTGGGAGAGACTTTGCAGTAGTCTATTATCTACTCCTGGTTCACCAAATAAGGCTTTGACATCATATTCTTTTACGACTTCAACAGTCCGCTGAATGTCTGTAGGGGAAAGGCTGTCTTCAGGAATCGCAACGATCGCCACCTGTTGTAAATTATACCGCTGCGCCAGGTAGGGGAAAGCGTCGTGAAAGCTAATGAAGGTGCGATCGCTATAGGTTCCCAAGCGCTGCTCAAATTCAGCATTTAGTGCCTGCAATTCCTCAATATAAGCGGTTGCGTTTGCCTCGTAGATTTCGGCATTGTTGGGGTCTGCTTCAACTAAACCATCTCGAATGGTTTCCACCTGTTGGATAGCCAGTACGGGATCAAGCCAGACATGAGGATTTTCAGCATGAGTGTGAGTTTCCCCCGATGATTCAGCTTCGTGAGCCTGTTCATCCTCTGCATGTTCTTCGCTAGTTGTTGCAGCCTCCTCATCGTGACCGTGTTCATCTTCGTTATGCCCGTGTGCTTCCTCAACTTCTCCACCCGGAAAAACAACTGGAGATAATTCTCCAACTGGATCGATATTTTCGCTGGCGTTGATTACAGCCAGGTCAGAGTTTTGAGCGCTGTCAATTGTGCTGTCCAGGAACTCTTCCATGCTCAAGCCGTTTTGTACCAGCACGTCTGCTTCGGCGATCGCCCGGACATTGTCGGGGGTGGACTGATATTCATGCACCTCTGTTCCAGGCTGGATTAAGACTTCCACATCTGCTGCATCTCCAGCTACCGCTTTTGTAAATAGATACATCGGCAAGAATGTTGCCAGAACTTGCAGTTTTTCATCTGAAGCTTCAGTAGTGACATCTGGTGATTGAGCATCAGGAGCAGAAGTACTACATCCAGCGGCAACGGGTAGTAGTAGCAGGGCAATCAGCAGCCGACGCAAAATTGGGTGCATGACGCAGATCTCCTTTAACAGGTTTGGGGGGTAACGCAAAACGAGAATGATCTCAATTTCTTTTTGAGAATGAATCTTATTCTATTACGCTCTGCCAAAATTCTGCCAGATGCGGGTGGATTGAAGCTGTGCGATCGCAAAAAACGTAAATCTGGCTGCAATCCCAGTCAATGGTGCAGCACGTTACCGTAGGAATATATGCTTGAGATTAAAAATGATGAAGTTGAGGCAGGGGCGGTGAGGTAGAGCGGAACGGGCAGCAAGTGCTGGAGTTTAACTGCTGCGAACCGAATTGCAGCCTAAAAAATTTCAACTATTTTTGATGTCTTAATCGTGTCTGGAGAATCTTGAAATGCTGGAATCTTACCGTCAACAAGTTGCAGAGAGAGCGGCGCTGGGTATTCCACCGTTACCGTTGACTGCTGAACAAACGGCCGAGCTATGTAAATTACTAAAGTCTCCACCGGCAGATGAGGGAGAAACACTGCTGGAACTGCTGCGCGATCGCATTCCTCCGGGGGTTGATCAGGCGGCGTATGTGAAGGCGGCATTTTTGACAGCGATCGCCAAGGGTGAAGCGACTAGTCCGCTCGTCTCTCCGGTGCAGGCAGTGGAATTGCTGGGAACGATGATGGGTGGCTATAACGTGCAATCGTTGATTGATTTGCTGAAGGTAGAAGATGCCGAGATTGCAGGCGCGGCAGCGATCGCCCTGAGCAAAACCCTACTGGTTTACGATGCTTTCCATGATGTGGAGGAGCTAGCCGAAAGCAATTCTTATGCTAAGCAAGTAATCGAGTCGTGGGCAGCAGCAGATTGGTTTACCAGTCGCCCATCTTTGCCCGAGGAAATTACCGTCACGGTTTTTAAGGTACCTGGAGAAACCAATACAGATGACCTTTCTCCTGCCGTTCACGCGACAACTCGTCCCGACATTCCGCTTCATGCGCTGGCAATGCTGGAGTCGCGAACGCCCGGTGGGTTAGAAACCCTTGCTGAGCTAAAGCAAAAGGGACATCCGGTTGCCTATGTGGGCGATGTCGTGGGTACAGGTTCTTCCCGTAAGTCGGCGATCAACTCGGTGCTATGGCACATTGGGCAAGACATTCCGTTTGTGCCAAACAAGCGATCGGGTGGATTTATCCTGGGAGGGGCGATCGCTCCCATCTTCTTTAACACTGCTGAAGACTCGGGTGCGTTACCCATTGAGTGTGACGTCAGCCAAATGGAAACAGGCATGGTGATCACGATCCATCCTTATAAAGGCGAAATCACCAACGAAGCTGGAGAAGTAATTTCTACATTCAAACTCAAGCCAGAAACAATTCTGGACGAAGTTCGTGCAGGTGGACGTATTCCACTGCTGATCGGACGCACTCTTACCGACAAAGTTCGAACTGGGTTGGGACTAGAGCCAAGCCCAGTGTTTACCCGCCCCAGCATTCCGGCAAGCTCCAGTAAGGGCTTCACCCTGGCGCAAAAGATGGTTGGCAAAGCATGTGGTCTACCTGGCGTCCGTCCAGGCACATCTTGCGAACCGTTGATGACAACCGTAGGTTCCCAAGACACTACTGGTCCTATGACTCGCGACGAGCTAAAAGAGCTTGCCTGTTTAGGGTTCAGTGCTGACCTAGTCATGCAAAGCTTTTGTCACACTGCTGCCTATCCTAAACCCGTCGATTTGCTGACCCACAAAGATCTGCCTGATTTCTTTGCCGCGCGAGGGGGCGTTGCCCTACGTCCTGGTGACGGCATCATTCACTCATGGCTCAATCGAATGCTGTTACCCGACACTGTAGGGACAGGTGGCGACTCTCATACCCGATTCCCGCTTGGCATTTCTTTCCCTGCCGGGTCAGGACTAGTTGCCTTTGCTGCTGCTCTGGGTGTAATGCCCTTAGACATGCCCGAATCTGTCCTCGTTCGGTTTAAGGGTGAACTGCAACCTGGCGTAACCCTACGGGATCTAGTCAACGCCATTCCCTATGTGGCAATGCAGAAAGGGTTGCTTACCGTCGAGAAGCAAAACAAGAAAAACATCTTCTCTGGACGCATTATGGAAATCGAAGGGCTGCCCAATCTGAAGCTAGAGCAAGCCTTCGAGCTAACCGACGCAACTGCCGAACGTTCCTGCGCTGGATGCACGATTAAACTCAGTCCTGACACGGTAGCAGAATACATCCGCTCAAATGTTGCTTTGCTGAAGAATATGGTGGCACGGGGCTATCAGGATGCCCGCACTATTCTGCGTCGAGTCGCCAAGATGGAAGCATGGCTGGCAAATCCGGTACTAATGAAAGCCGATGCTGATGCAGAATACGCTGAGATTATTGAGATTGACCTAAACCAGATCAAAGAGCCCATCATAGCGGCCCCCAACGATCCAGATAACGTAAAGTTGCTGTCAGAGGTGGCAGGCGATCCGGTTCAGGAAGTCTTCATCGGCTCCTGTATGACAAACATCGGGCATTATCGAGCAGCAGCAAAAGTGCTGGAAGCTCAACCTGCGGTTAATGGTCGGCTATGGATTTGCCCTCCGACTCGCATGGATGAAAGCCAACTTCGCAAAGAGGGAATTTACGAAACCTTTGAAGCAGTAAAAGCCCGAACTGAGATGCCAGGGTGTTCACTTTGTATGGGGAATCAGGCACGAGTTGAAGACGGCACAACTGTTTTTTCGACTTCAACTCGCAACTTCAATAACCGTATGGGTAAGGATGCACGGGTTTACCTTGGTTCTGCTGAGCTTGCCGCCGCTTGTGCCCTGTTGGGACGCATTCCCACAGTGGAGGAATACACGGACATTGTGGCAAACAAGCTGAATCCTTTTGCAGGCGACTTATATCGCTACCTCAACTTTGACCAGATTGCTGGTTTTGAAGATGAAGGTCGGGTAATTCCACTAGAGGAAATGCCTCGGATTGAGGACATTTTAGGAAGGCCGACTACTGCGAGTCGGTAGTTGTACAAGATTGTAGAACTTTCATTAAATAATGGGGTGAGCATTGCCCACCCCATTGTTATAGCTTCAACAGCTAAATTAATCCCGGAAGTTGCGGTCTAGCCCTCTCAACTGAGTAAGAACTCCATAAGTGTAGGCAGCATCGTCAACTCGGCTAGCAGGTAAGCGCCCTGCATCAACCGCAGCTTGAACAATGTCTTCTGGAGTGGTATCGCGCGTTCGGTAGTTGTCGGTTAGTGTAGCGTAGCTGGGAATGCCTTGATTCTGTAGGTACCCTTGACGGGCAAGACTGACAATCTCAAAAGGTGTGGGCTCATACTGGCTAACAAAGTTTCCTGTAGCTGCATAGGTGTTTTGATTGCCTTCGTTAGCAGCAGGTTGGGAGCTATCTTGAGAAGAGTTGTTTTGCTGATTTTCAGAAGAGTTGTCTTGCTGAATTTCAACGGAGGCTGGTGATCCGTCCTCGTAAGGGGTAGCGCGCTGATTCTGGTTTGAGTTCTCTAGGCTCTCCTGATCCATCTGGTTTTGCTGCATGCTGTCTGGACTTGACTGACCTGACTGGGACTGTGCTTGAGCTACGGGTATGACCGCAGTTCCCAGTAGTAGAAGTGAAAGACTGCTGATTAATAAACGTTTCATATTGAAAGCCTCTTAGCAAAAAACGACAAAAGCCTGTTGGGTGGGAATTAGGGATAGGCAGTAGCCGTCCTTCTCCATACCTGTAATGTTATCTAGATTACAAAGGATCGAAATTCATCAATAGAGATAAAAGTCTGTATAAAATTTGTCAAAAATCTATTTATTCAGGCTGAGGTTTACTGAAATAGAATTGGCAGAGCCTTTCGGATTTTCTTCTGCTGAATGGATGGCAATCTGGCAGCACTCAAGATACTGTTGAGGGGAAATTCCTTGAGCTTCTATCTGTGGACATCTCAATTCTGGTTAGAACTTTTGTCGCGGTTTTTGTGCTGGCAGATGCACTGGGTAATGCACCGATTTTTTTGGCGCTTACTAAGGGAATGGAAATAGATGAAAGAAACCGGGTTGTCGATCGCGCTACGTTCGTCGCTACTGCTGTAATTCTGGGATTTGCTTTTGCAGGACAAGCGATTTTGGATTATCTGCATATCAGTATTGCCTCTTTGCAAGTTGCGGGAGGTTTGCTGCTGCTGCTGGTGGCGCTGGATATGCTGAAAGGTGAGATGGATGAGCCTGTGATAGAGCAGGGGCGCGATGTTGCGATTACGCCGTTAGCATTGCCGCTGCTGGCAGGTCCAGGAACGCTGACAACAGTGATGCTGATGATGTCGGAATCGCAGGCGGCTCAGTTAAGCGTAGTAGCGGGAATCGTGGCGGCAATGGCTGTCACCTGGTTCATTGTGCGTCAGTCTTCCCGAATCGATAAATGGATGGGGGCTGAAGGCGCAATTATTGTTACCAAGATTTTGGGTTTTTTGTTGGCGGCTTTGGCGGTAGAGATCGGCAGTGCCGGAATTCGAGAGCTCTTTTTAGTTTGATGAGAGAGGGGGCGATCGCCCCCTCTCTCATCAGCTTTGGTTGACTACCACCCAAAATCCCAGTTCATCAACGAGTCGGTGAAGGAGACGGAGATGGTGAAGTCCGTAGTGGTGTTGGGCTATCTACCGGAGAAGGGCTAGTTGTTGGGGCGGTAGGTGGAGCAGCTTGACCAGCAGGAACTTGACCAGCAGGAGCCGTTGGGCTAGGGGAGGGAATTTCTGCCTCAGGTGATTCGGCTTCAGTTGGAACAGGAGAGGCGTCTGGGCTCTCTTCCTCCAGGCTTTCCTTTGGCGTTTCTTCAGGGCTGGGCGACGGAGCAGTTAGGGGAGCCGCTTCAGGGGCAGGTGCGCCTAGAATGCCAGAATAATCACCCGTGTCAAAAACACCAGCGACGCAGGCGATCATTAGGGTTGCCAACGTCCCAATAAACAGAGCTTTCCAGCCGAGTTCTGAAATGTCTTTGCGGCGAGAGGGAATTAGGGCGGTTGTGCCGCCTACAAAGATGCCAACTGAAGCCAGGTGAGCAAAACCGGATAGGGCATAACTGACAATCAGGACAGCGCGATCGCTAATGATTCTTTCGCCTACCGGCAAAGCTGCTGCTGCACCCAAAGCTTGATAAGGCGGGATAGCAGTTTCAAACAAGCGTCGCCCGATGATCACCGAGGATTCCCATAGCTCTTGCCAACTGAGAGAGACGCCTGTTAGCGCCGTCAGTGGCAAAAACAAAGCGCCTAAAATATTCGCCAAAGAGACAACGCTAAAGAAGCGACCAATCGGTTGTAAGGCAGCAATCTCAGACTCCTGCAAACTTGCCAATCCAACAAAAAGTTGATTGACCAGATAAACCAGTCCCAGAATCAGAATCAGGACAGCGGCGATCGAAACTGCCATTCTGACTCCATCTAACGCACCTAAAATGGCGGCGTCCAAGGGGCTAACACGCTCAATCGATTCTCCAGCAACCGTTTCCCTAGGGGCATCTTGAAAGTCGGCTTCCTCGACCCGCTCATCTACTGGGTCAGGACTATGTCTCAAAGCCCGTTCATCTGGAATACCACCTGCCGTCAGAGGAATTTCTGTCTCTGGCACCAGAATCTTTGATAGGACAAAGCAGGCAGGAATTGCCATGATGGACGCCGAAACCAGGTGTCCCAAAATATTGGGGAAGACAGGTCTGAGGAAGTTGACGTAAATTGCCAGGGTTGACGAAGCGGCTGTGCCAAAGCAACAGGCAAGAATGGCACAAAGCTCACTGCGCGTCATTTTGGGCAGAAACGGTTTGACAACGATCGCCGCTTCAATTCCAACAAAAATATTGGCGGCACCGCTTAGAGCTTCGGCACCACTCAGCCGCATCACCGAGTAAAAGATTTTGGCAAAAATATTAGTAATAAATTGAATAACCCCCAAGTTGTAGAGCAAGCCTACAAAACCAGAGAAGAAGATAACTGCGGGTAAAGCCCGAAAGGCAAAAACATAGCCAAGTCTGATACCACAAAATCCAGGAATGACTTCTCCGGCTGTATTGGGCGCACAAACGCCGCCCGCAGCAAGCGGTGAAAGCAAAATGGGTTGAATTGGGTTATTGCGAGGTGGCTCTGGCACCAAGTTTCTACCAAACACAAATTGCGCTCCGTAGTCGGCTGCATCTAGCACGACGTTGAGGAGGTTGCTAAAGCCCTGAAGAATAAGCCGGGTGAGTGGAAACTGAAAGACTAAAAAGCCCAGAACAAGCTGCAAGAGAATTCCCATGATCACCAGTCGCCACGGGAAGACCTTGAAACTGCGATTTTCAGAAAATAACCAGGCGATCGCACACAATACAAAGATCCCAATCAGGGAGATCACCCTGAGAATGAGAAGATTGTCTGTCATAGAGGTCATCCTTCCTGTGGAGAGGTGAGGCTACAAGATTATCCGAGACTTGAACTCTAGCCTTGAATGAGCAGGCAATGTAAAACTGAGAACTTCAAGATTGAAAGACTATAGCTTTCAGTTTTGCTCTAGTTTTACTACGAATTTCATCCCAGACAGTACCTAAAGGTGGAAATTCTGGCACAGTGAATGTTCTCAATTAAACTAGAAAACTGTCCTTTTACCTAGATTTGAGATTCTGATTAGGTTTCTACAGTTATTTAGCTCACCCGATTCGTAAACAAACCGTTAATAATGGGTAGCAGATGCTATTCAGTTTTAGTTCATGGATGCGTTTGCTCCAATTCCACCTGACTGGACAAATTCAGCTATTCACGTTCACGAATTTTCTTGCCCGACCTGCCGCACCGCTTGTGTAGAAGCAGAAAAGGTTTGGATTAATCGGCGATCGCCCGTTTTTACCGAAGAACATCGTAAAAGGTGGCAGGAGTTTTATCTCTGTACCTGCGGTGTTTCCTGGTGGGCGTGGAGTAGCGATCGCCCACCAACCGACCTGAAAAGCTGGGACATCTCTGATATGTCTTGGGGCGACGGGGGACTACTTTAATCAGTTACAACCCCTACGCTTTTGGGCAGATGAATTGTCCCTAAAGGTGAGTCACTGTGAGATTGAACATTCACAGAGGTGAAACCAATGGTTAATACCCAAAGTAGCCAAAACCGAGCCGTCAGCAATCTAGAGTATGACCTGATTACAGCTTTGCAAAATAAAGCCGAAGCAGTAAAAGCTTACGAAACCTACATTCAGGATGCTCAAAGCATGGACTCGCAGCCTTGTGTGGAGCTATTCCAAAAGCTACGGGATTCTGACCAACAGCAGGCACAAGAGATTCGTCAGCACCTTCAGCAGGTTATGCAGAACGGCAGAATGTAAGCCGAGCTCGTTGTGGAAACACCGATATACAGATTAAAAATTTAATAGGAGAACCTCCGGCAGGGGCAAACGATCGTTTGCCCCTGCTGGAGATTTTTGTAGATTGCAGCTAACTCACTACAGCCGCCTTGTAAGCTGCCCAACCTCCATAATTAGAGATATCAATCCAGTTGTGCTGCTCTACTAACTCACGCGGGTAGAGCATTGCCGTCAAAACTTCCCCATCCTCCAACACCACATCACCGGGATACATATGGGGTGGCTCATTGGCTAACAGATATTCATACTGCTCCTGAGTTAGTTCATATACCTCACCCGGAATCGAAATACCGCCCTCTGTCACCTCATAGATCGCGGGATGCCAGCCATTCTCAGCCGCATGGAGCCGATAAATCGGTTGAGTTTTTGCTGGACGAATAAACTCAGCAGACTGAAGATTTTGGTGGTCAGGTTGCCCTCGCAGCGCAGAACCACAAATGAAAACTCGCTTGTTAGGGGAGGTCATAGACGTGAAGCAATGCCTGAATTTTGTCTGTAGATACAGTATCTTAGCCGGTAGCGATATTAAGGTAATGTCTTTGACGGACGTATTCAGCGTCTTGGGTAGCCAGAATGTTAACCCCTCAAGAATCTGGACAAAATAGGCAACTTCAACCTTATGACCCCACCGTATCCGCGAGACCTGATTGGGTATGGACAGACCCCTCCTGACCCGCAGTGGCCCAATCACGCCCGGATTGCCGTGCAGTTTGTGATTAATTACGAGGAAGGGGGAGAGAATTGCATTCTGCACGGCGATCAGGCTTCAGAAACTTTTCTGTCTGAAATCGTTGGGGCAGTTCCCTTGCAAGGATTGCGCCACATGAATATGGAGTCTTGCTACGATTACGGCGGTCGGGCTGGATTCTGGCGCTTGCACCGCTTATTTGTGGAGCGAGGCATTCCGATCACCGTCTATGGAGTGGCGATGGCGCTAGAACGAAATCCAGAGGCGGTGGCTGCCATGCTGGAAGCAGATTGGGAAATTGCCAGTCACGGCTATCGCTGGATTGACTACAAGTATTTTGGGGAAGCGGCAGAGCGAGAGCACTTGGAAAAGGCGATCGCCCTCCACACTCAGGTCACAGGCAGTCGTCCCCTGGGTTGGTACTTAGGGCGCAACAGTCCCCATACGCGCCGCCTGATTGTGGAGGAGGGTGGCTTTTTTTATGACTCCGACAGTTATGCTGACGATTTGCCCTACTGGGTACAGGAATATGGCAAGCCCCACCTGGTGATTCCCTACACGCTAGACAACAATGACATGCGGTTTGCCACCCCACAGGGATTTAACTCTGGTGACCAATTTTTTGCCTATCTGCGTGATGCCTTTGATTGTCTCTATGCTGAGGGTGAAACAGCACCCAAAATGATGAGCATTGGGCTACATTGTCGGCTCGTCGGCAGACCCGGTAGAGCGGTGGCACTGGCACGGTTTTTAGATTATGTGCAAAAGCATGAACGAGTGTGGCTTTGCCGTCGGATTGACATTGCTAAACACTGGCATGAACACCATAAGGTAAGTTAGTAGTTTTTCCGTAAAAACCGCTTAATAAGATTGCTCTAGCAGATGGGCTAATAGATTATTTAAGGCGCAAATGATTTGTTATTGCAGAAGCTGTCCCATTGGGGGATGTATCAGAAATAACCAACTTTTAGGGTAGAAAGAAACTTACTCTAGAGTTAAGTAGTCTTGTTTCAAGTCCTGTAACTGCTTCGCCAAACTTTGTCTCGTGCCGTAACTTAGACTTATGCCTTCTACCGTTAAGTCACCCAATTCAAATGCTGCCTGGGAGGAGCTAACTTCAGGCATTCAGCCAGACCCGACTCAGTTGGACAACATCAAAGCCCAACTGGATTTGGTGTTGCTGGCGCTGGAGGCGTTAGCTGGAATTGGCTCTGAAGCAATGTTGCGAACGGCGGCAGAGCTAAACCTGGCAGATGTCGTGGCAGATCGCGTTTCGCTGTGGCGGTTGAGGCAGTCTAGCCCTTTGCGAAAGGGGCAGGGACGTAAGCGGTTGGATGTAGAGGAGGCGCGATCGCTTGTCTTGATTGCCTGTCGTCTGGCAAACCAGCATCAAGAGCTAATTCGCCGTGCAGTGGGGCTATTAGAACAACTTGCTGAACAAAACCGTGAACCTCACCAGGCTGCGCTATTGGGGGATTACCTCGATAATTTCAGCAATGCCTACCAGGAACGGATGGAAGACGGCGAAAACACACCGCCCGACCAGTTGACGCACCTGGCGCTGAAACTGCTGATTGATCTGTTGTTTTATAGCGCTCCTAATGGCTCTCGGCGGCTTTGGATGGCACTGCTCGATCGCACTGGTGTCGCGCCAGTTCATCCTTCAAAGCCAGAGCTATGAGCTTTATATACCGCAGAGACGAAGCTTTATCTCAGCAGTATCCTTATAATTTCGGTGATTGAGTCGTATTCTTGCTTCCACAAAACAGCTTACTTCTGTTCACCTGTGGATCTATCCGTGTGTCTTTAGAAGAAAGCCAAACCTCTCTTCCTTAACCATGTCTTTGCCCAACTCCGTTTTGCGTCGATATACTCCCCCTACCTGCACACTGGAAATTGCGGCAAAAGGGTCGCCTCTGTCTCGCTGGGCAGGTCGCCCTGTGTTGAAGCAGTTGCGGTTTCAGCTTAGCTTTGATGACCCACGTTTACCGCCAGAAGAGCAGGTACAGATTACAGGCGATCGCGCTCAGTTAGAAGCACTGTGTGAAGCAGTCGAGCGCTATGTGCAAAATGTTTTAGGTACCGCTCCTACGCCAGGGCAATCTCCTCCCCTGTTGGCATCCTTTGACCAGCTAGAGTCTTTGCCGGGTGCTGCTTCTAGTAGGGTAGGAAACGGTACAGCAGTAATGCAACCTGAGGAGGGTAATGGTACTGGTGCAACTGGGAGCGCAACTGAGATTTATCTCAAGCCAAAGGGCTTGCTGTCCCACGACCTTTGCCTGGGGGAACTGTCCACAGGTGAGTCAAATGTAGTGCGGCTAAGCGCTTTGCAGCTATTTGATCTGGCAAATGCTTTGGATGAATACAGTGCGGAGGCGATCGCTCTCCCCACGCTTAACCGTCCCACCTGGCTTAACGCTACGCCTGCCTGGGCAAAGGTTGCCGCTGTCCTAGTGCTGGCAGTTGGGGTGACAGCGTCGATCGTTCGCTTTGTCGATCCTTACGCCGGACAGTCTACGATCACCGCTGCTAACGAAGACACGAACGAAATCCAAACTGCAGAAGGTACCTTTAGCGAAGATCCGCAAGACATTGCGCTTACCCCTCTTCCGTCTGGTAAAGACACAACCCCTCCTAACTCTCAACCGCTCGATATTCCGCTACCGCCGCCCAATGCCAATACTCTCCCTTCACCGGGTACCGGATTGCCGTCGGTTGGGGTGCCTCGTACCCCAACTCCGAATGCTCCTGTTCCTAACACTTCCAGTGCTCCCAGCGCTCCCACCAATCTCCCCGATGTAGCGATCGCCCCTTCCCAGCAGCGATCGGATGCACCTGGAACAGGCAGCAATCCATCTGAACTGCAAGTTCCAACGGAATCAGAAGCGGCAGATGCGCCTTCGAGCGCAGCGCGATCTTCGTCAGGGCAAGGGGACGCATTTGCTTCGTCGGAGGCTGCACTGTCGGATGAAGGAGGAGGCGATCGCCCCAACCCAGGCAGCACTGCCTTTGACACCATTCCCCAAGTCGCAGAAGCCCGCGCCTTTTTCCAGGAACGCTGGCAACCGCCCGAAAGCCTCGACCAAACGCTGGAATATCGACTGCAATTAGGCGCTGACGGTACAATTCAGCGAATTATTCCCCTCGGACGGGCTGCTGGGGACTACATCGATCGCACCGGAATGCCCCTCCCTGGCGAACCCTTTGTCTCTCCCGTTGAGAATGGTGGCAATCCCCAAATTCGCATTGTTCTCGACCCCAGCGGCAGAGTCCAAACCTTCATGGAAAGCCCTTGAATCCTCCAGCTCTCCTCGTTACGAGGCTCCGTCTCGTAGTGCCAACCAAAGGCTCTGCTTCTTGTACTCTTTATGAGGCAAAGCCTTACTATAGACATTTCTAGGTTTGGCGTTACTGAATGCGGGCATAATTCACGGATCTCAATTCCCTCTGCAGGGTCATGGCATTGCCATGACTCTACGAAATTCATACCTCAGATCAGCAATGCCTCCCGAGTTTTACCTGAGAACAAGATTAAAGGTGAGTACTGCCCATCCTGCTAGTTAGGCATCGTCGTCAGATTTTTCTTGGAAGCCGCGTACGATCCGCGAAAGCTCATTCTTCTCATCAACGGCAATTCGAGTGGGGGAGCCACTGATAATTCCTTCAAAGTTGCGGAAGGATTCTTTGATTTGTGGACCTTGAGCGCTGATCGTGTATTCTCGAATGCCCTTATCGTGCCAGGAACCGCGCATCTTAAAGACATTCAGGGCTCGTGCCATTTCGCCGCGAATCTCGACATATTGCAACATCAAAATTGTGTCGGTGATTGTAGAAATATGGGAATCGGTAATGGAGTTCGATCCCATAAACTGGTCGGTCGTGTTGGTGAAGAACCCTGTAATTTCTTCCTGCTTAGCGAAGCCCGTCACGCCAATGACAAACTGACGAAATGCATTGTTACTTACACCCCGCGCCAGGGCAGAAAGCGAATCAATCGCAATTCGAGACGGCTTAAACTGGGCAATTTCAGACTTGATAATCTGCAAATGGTCTTCTAAACCCGCTGACTCTGGATAAGCACAGAGAATTCTCAGCAAGCCCTTTTGCTCCAGTTCCTCAAAGTCAATCCCCCAGGAATAGGCGTTGCGGGAAAGCTGGGCGCGAGATTCTTCATAGGCAAATAGCAAAGCGCGTTCGCCAATCCTGCACGCATCTTGCAAAAACTTGCTGACCAGCATCGTTTTGCCTGTACCTGTCGCTCCCGTTGCCAGGATGATCGAATCTTTGAAAAAGCCGCCACCACACATTTCGTCCAGCGTCTTTACGCCAGAGGAAACGCGGACGTTGGACGATCGCTGTGTTAAGCGCATGGCTCCGAGTGGGAAGATGTTGATGCCATCATTGGTGATGGTGAAGGGATATTCGCCCTTCATGTGGGTTGTGCCACGCAGTTTGAGAATTTCGATCGTGCGGCGACGGCGTTCTCCCTCCAGCACATTGCGGACGATCGCCACGTTATCAGAGACAAATTCCTCAACGCCAAAGCGGGCAACCGGGCCGTATTCCTCGACTCGCTCCGTGGTCATGATCGTTGTGGCATTCATCTGCTTAAGGCGAGCCACCAGCCGAAAAATTTCGCGTCGCACGACTGAAGCTGCATCGTATTGCTGAAAGACCGCCGTAACGGAGTCAATCGAAACTCGTTTAGCTTTGTATTTACGAATCGCGTACTGAATTCGCTCGATCAACGCAGACAGGTCAAAGTTGCCGACTACGTCTTGCCCTTCGGGATCAGGGGAAGCATCCAGGATAAACAGCTTGCCCTGATCGATTAGCTGCTGCAAATTCCAGCCAAAGCTGTGAGCGTTTTTGATGATATCAGCCGGAGATTCTTCAAACGTGACAAATACCCCAGCTTCATCAAAGTGAGTGATGCCGTTGTAGAGAAATTGGACGGCAATCAGGGTCTTTCCAGTTCCAGAGGTGCCGCTGACTAGAGTAGTTCTACCAACTGGCAGACCGCCGTGACTAATATCATCAAAGCCTTCAATTAGGGTACGAATCTTCTGGATACCTGCTGAGGTCGATTCAATGGCTTGCCCAGTTTGATTAGCTTTATTCATAAATCTGTCAACAGCTTACCAAAAGAGTTTTTAAATTTAGTTCAATGGTGTGAAATGTGCGGTGGGATGTGGGATGTGGGATGGATAAGGTTTTTGGATTGAACTACTGTTCTTCCCGTTCATCTTCTCGCAATTCGTCGTACAAAAGGTCTAGTCCGATTAAAACTTTCTCGCGATCCGATAAGTCTCCGATGATCTTTCGCACGGGCGGAGGCAGGATTTTGGATAGGGTTGGGGTCGCGAGAATCTTGTCTTCTTCAGCAAGCTGAGGATTTTTGAGAACGTCGATCACCTTCAGCGCATACACACCCTGAAATTCTTTTTCCAAAATGTTGTTCAAAGTCTTTAAAGCACGAATCGAGTTGGGGGTGTTCCCAGCGACGTAAAGCTTCAAAATGTAAGTCTTTTTCAGTGGGCTCATGGATCTCCGATGAGGAATTCGGTTTTTTGACGAGACGACAATGAGGATTGTAAATGCTGATGGCGATCGCTTATAAGAGTTTTCAAGACTCTCTAGGAATGGAGCGACGATACATTTCACAGAGATGGGCGATCGCATCGATCAGGGTCAGCCGATAGTCCAGCAAGATATCATCACTGCGTCCTTCTAGCTGTAGCTGTTTAGAGAATTCGTCCATCAATTCCATGTGCATTTCTACAATGGTCGAGACTGAAATGTCAGCGAAAAAAGCCACATTGACAAAATTATCAATTCTCTCGTTGAGATTGTCTTCTCGGGCAAAATAATTCAAGACAATTTCCCGATAATCTTCCTTAAGCTGCTGGATGAGCTCTTTTCGCTCAGATGAGGACAAGTGTCGGAGAAAGTTTTGGGGATTCCTTTTGTAGTACACACCGAGGTATCCTAGCCGTTCCTTCAGTTTGTCAGACAGGCGTTTTTGTTGCGCAACGAGAGACGTGTGGGTAGTCAGGGCTGCCAAGGAGCCAGGGGTTGAGTCCTGTTCAGGGAGCGGGCAAGAAAGCGATAGCGTCAAGAATTGATCAATCGCTCGATCAATGGTTTGGTCGATCTGATGCAGCTGATCAACTGATGTTCTCAGGACAGCCGTATGGTAGAGAGCAGCCAGATCTGACAGATCAGCTTCTGCCAAGATAGGTGAGTCTTGGACAGACGACGGGGTGACTGAGTCTAAAATCACCGTTGGCAGGAAGATGGCCCGTTCTCTCAAATGTCCAAGTGTTGCCAAAAGCTTTGCAGTATCTTGCAGAATTAAACAGTCCAACTGCTTTTCTCGCTCAATAAAACTGAGGAATTCAGTCTCAACCGCAAATTGAGTCAGGCTGTACTGTCCACTTAACGCACCCTCAAACGAGCCTCGCTGAAGAGAATGCTTGAGGGATTGCGCTAGTGCATCAGAAGAGATCAGGCAACAGATAAACAGTTGAGGACGCAAAGCTATGACTACAAAAAGGACAATAACTGCAAGAAGATCTATAAAGCTGAACTGATAGTGAGAGGAGTAGACTTGTCAAGAATCCTAGCGAAAACTGGGCGATCGCTAAGCAGCATTAAAATACTTAACATTTATTGTAATTGCAAACGCCTTTACTTCTTCTGTCATGCGGCCATAATTGAGCTAGGATCGCTAGCTTGTTGATAAAATTCTCACTGGGGCCTGCTTTCTCGTAATACATGTATGTTGCTTCTGTCAGGGAATTTATCCAACCTACGCCAGTCTGCGCTCAAACTGCCAGACTGCCAGCGGTGCTAGGGTTATTTCAACAAATTAGCTGTGAGCGGGTTATTGTTACCGATGGACAGCGGTTAGTGGGAACGTTGACCCTTCATTGCCTTAAAGACTTTCTATCTAAAGAGACCGCAGAAGTTGAAGAGACAACAGAAGTCGTAGATCGTAATTACTCTGAGACTGCGATCGCTCCCTGGCAGCACACCCTTCAGCAATTATCCTTTCTTGTCGATCAGCCGCTCTATGAGCCGCTAATTGAGCTATCTGCAGATTTGCCAATCAGCCAGCTTGCTCCTTACCTGAAAGACCTGGAGCAGTGGCAATATGCCTTGATTGATGAGTCCGGCGACTGTCTGGGGCTGTTAAACCAAACGCAACTGCTCAAGTTTCTGGTGTTAAACCCCATGCCCAGTTTGCAGAAACGATCGTCAGGGATGGCAGAGATTCAAAAAAGCCTGGAACAGTTAGGTGAAAAGGCGATCGCGTTTGAGCACCCAAAGCGATCGCCCTCAGTAGAGCCAACCTTTGCTGAGTCGATTTCTACGGAGTCAATTTCCGCAGACCTGTTAATTGATTTGCTAGAGCGACTGCCCTTGCCCATGATGCTACAAACCAGCACTGGGGAAGTCGTTGCTCGCAATTTGTCTTGGCGGGAACAGCTCGGTGAGTTGCAAGATCCTAGCACCGTAGGTCGAGAAGCTGCTTTACTGCTAGAAGCCGCTACGCCTGTGCTGCACCGTAGCCAACCTGCTTTATCTACCGAATCTTCCTTTGAACCTCCGTTGTTCGTCAATGCAGCCCAGAGATCTCATTTGTCTGAGCCCTGGAGTGTAGTGAATTCGATTGATGCGATTAGCGATCGCTTCAGTTTTTGTCATTTAGGGGCTGACTTAGATACTTGTGTCTGTACTTGTCCCATGAAAGACGGACAGGAGCGAACCTGGCAGTTTCTCAAAATTCCGCTGGGAAACCGCTCTACTTACGCACAGTTCAGCATGGCGGCTCTTTTGTCGGTGGTGGAATCTCGCCGTCGTACCCAGTCTGGCTTCCAGTCCCATGAGATATCTGACTTCGCTGCTGAGCCAGATCATCCTGCTCAAGCCCATTCTCAGGAGCTATGGCTGGTGATGGCTCAGGACACTACCAAGCAGCACCGGGTTGCCAAAGAGCTAACTGCTAAAAATGCAGATCTTGTCCAGCTTAACCGTCTCAAGGATGAGTTTCTGTCCTGCATTAGCCACGAACTAAAGACACCGCTGACTGCGGTTTTAGGGCTATCAACGCTGCTCAAAGACCAGGCGTTGGGTGAGCTAAACAATCGTCAGACTCGCTACGCGCAACTGATTCACCAGAGCGGTAGACATCTGGTGCTAATTGTTAATGGCATCCTGGATTTGACCCGAATTGAAACGGGACAGCTGGAGCTAACGTTGGAGCCAGTTCATGTTAAAACGGTGTGCGATCGCGCTTATGAGCAAGCCCGTCGGTTGCAGCCCCGGGAAGAAAGCTCTGGCATGGAGATCAGCGCTTCAGCATCAGAAATTCATTTTGACTTGACCGTGCAGCCCGGTTTAGAAACCTTGATTGCCGATGAGCTACGGCTACGGCAAATGTTGACCAACCTCCTCTCCAATGCGTTCAAGTTCACAGAAGTGGGCGGCGAAGTAGGGCTAACCGTGGAAGCCTGGGAAGGTTGGATTGCCTTCACTGTGTGGGATACCGGAATTGGTATTCCCGATGAAAAGCAACACCTGATTTTCCAAAAGTTTCAGCAGCTTGAAAATCCGCTGACTCGGCGATACGAAGGAACCGGACTGGGACTCGTATTGACCCAGCGGCTAGCGCGACTGCATGGCGGCGATGTGACATTTACCTCCGTTGAGGGGCAGGGGAGCCAATTTACTATTTTGCTGCCGCCCAGCCCTCCTCAAGCCACTGCAACTGAAACGCAATCGTCGGTCAAGCCGCTTGCCCAAACTTACAGCAACCGTCTGATGCTGGTGGTCGAGGTAGTGCCCCGCTTTTTAGAAGATTTGACCCATCAGTTGGCTGGGCTGGGCTATCGGGTGGCGATCGCCCGCTCTGGCACGGAAGCCCTAGAAAAAGTGCGACGGCTTCAGCCGGCGACGGTCTTTCTAAATCCGGCTTTGCCCCTGCTGTCTGGTTGGGATGTCCTGACCCTACTAAAATCGGATGCTGAAACCCGTCATATCCCGGTGATTGTGACTGCCAGCCACCTGGAAAAAACTCAGGCTCAGCGCAATGGAGCAAATGGATTTCTTAGCTTACCGATTCAGCCCGATGCGTTGGAGCAAAGTCTGGAACCTCTAACTCACAAAGCGGCTGAGCCACAAGACACAGCGACCAGTCTCACCATCCTGCACCTGAACGTAGACGGGCAGGAGCTGTCTGCCCAATCAGAGCATTATCTAGCGACTCACCTAAATAGCCTGTTGCATCCTCACAACTGCCGGATGCTAGAAGTGGACGATCTAGACCAGGCAGATTTGCTAGCAAAAGTTTGGAAGCCTAATGTGATGTTGTTGGATGGAGTCATCTCTGATCCAATGACCTACCTCAAGCAGTTGAGTGAATATCCAGCTTTAGCAGCCCTGCCGCTGGTAACGCTCACCGCAGAGATTACGCAAGCTGCAAACCAACTGCCAGAGCTAACAGTTTTTCCTTGTTTGGCTTCGCCTTTGCCAGATGAGACAGCTAGTTCAAATGCAGACTCAGCACTACTTCAGGTAATTCAGGTCGCTGCTGGAATGAGTTGGGCACCGCATGTTTTGGTTGTTGATGTGGCGGCACTTCAGCAAGACTGGGTTTCATCGCCGCAGTCTGACTGGGTAGAGGGGACAGCACCTGATCCCAGCGCTAAGCGCGCGGCAGAATGGCTGCAAGCCTCAATGCAATATTTTCAAGCTGCGGGCTTTCGTAGTTCAATCAGTCGTTCCTGGTCAGAGGTGTTGGAGCAAATCCAGCATCAGAGCGTTGATCTGCTGCTGTTGTGCGTGCGCCATGCTGAACCGCATCCATCGGTGCTGAAAGCACTGCAAACTCTAGCTCAGGTCGGTACTAAACCACCCATTCTGGTTTGGAACTGTCAACCCCAGCCGTTTGAAATGGGGGCGATAGGCGAAGTGCTGGAGGCGATCGCCGCTCAAGTCCTCCCTCCCTCGCTTTCGATGAAAGAGTTGCTCGATCAAATTAATCAAACTCTGGTCAGACGATAGGGCTGCATCCTAATTTATTTGTGCAGTGAGTTCTGCGTCTGCTATTGACGGCTCATCGTTAGAAGCTTTGGCTAAAAGCCAGTAGGTCGTCATCTCCCCCTTGCCCTTGACGGCGATCGCCCCTCGTTTTTCAAACTGGTAGCGGTGCTGAAGGTGCTGATAGGTTTCTGCCGTCACCTGAATTTTTCCGGCTTCACCCTGGGTTTCCATCCGAGAAGCGACGTTGACGGTGTCTCCCCAGAGGTCATAGCTAAATTTTTTGATGCCGATCACACCTGCGACGACAGCTCCTGTGTTGATGCCAATCCGCAGTTGAAACGGCTCACCCTGATCTCGATGAAACCGCTGAATTGCTTGCTGCATATCCAGGGCAAGATCCGCGATCGCCTCGGCGTGGTCATCCCTTGGAGTTGGCAGCCCGCCCACTGCCATGTAGGCATCTCCAATGGTCTTAATTTTCTCCAAGCCGTGCTGTTCAACCAATTGGTCAAAGGTCGAAAAAATTTGGTTGAGCAGATTCACTAGATCTGTTGGACGAGTCCGCGCCGCCTGAGAGGTAAAGTCAACAATGTCAGCAAACAGAATTGTGGCTTCGCTGAACTGTTCTGCGATGGCCCCATTCTCTTGATTCACAGAGTCTTGATTCTTCTTGAGTTGATCCGCGATGATTTTAGGCAAGATGTTCAGCAGCAACGTTTCAGATTTGCGTTGAGCTTCGTAAAGCGCTCGCTCAATGCGGCGGCGATCGCCAATATCCCGCACGATAAACAAAACTTCATCTTCGCCGCTGACAACAACGCGCACCTCTTCCTCAAAGAGTTTGCCATCTACCTCATACTGCTGCTCATACACCTCAATCTCACCCGTTTGCAGCACCAATTCCATATATTGCTGTTGTCGCCGCGCCATTTCTGCGGGAATCACATCCATCATTTTTCGCCCAATCCGCTCCATCTCAGGCGATAGTGGTTCATGGAACCCTTTAGCTGGGAAATAGTCTAGATAAACCCCGTCTCGACGAACGCGAAACATCAAGTCGGGAATGGCTGCCAATACAGCCTGGTTCTGGGCTTCGCTGCGACGCAGGGCGGCTTCTGCCTGTTGGCGATCGCGAATTTCTTGCTGAAGCCGAGTATTTTGCTCGGTAAGCTGTCTCTTCTGTCGCTGAATCGTCAATTGATTCTCTACCCGAATCAGCACATCCTCTAACTGAAATGGCTTGGTGATGTAGTCTGCACCTCCCACCTCAAACGCATAAATTTTATTGAGCGCCTCTGAAGCAGCACTTAAGAAAATTACCGGTAGGTCGCGAGTCCGTTCTGCTGCCTTTAGCTTGGCGCAAACTTCGTAACCGCTCATTTGAGGCATATTGACATCGAGTAAAACAATATCCGGCAGAGATGCCTCAACAGAATCTAGAGCAAGCTGTCCGCTGAGTGCTTTCCTGACCTGATATCCCTGTTTCTCAAGCATCGCCGAGAGCAGCCGAAGATTGGCTGGATGGTCATCCACGACCAAAATGTCTGCCTTGCCCTCACCCGTCTTGCTTGCGTCTGCTTTGCTCACGTCTGTTTTGCCTGTTCCTGTCCTGCGCTTTTCCGCCCACTATAAAAACACAAAGGTGGGATGCTCCCAACGAAGTTTCCCACAATCCGTTTCTATTTAAGGTCAGCAGAGTCCTTGTTTAAGTATCCTGACTATCGGTTGAAATCACCAGGGCTTTTAGACAGATGACTCAAGCTTTTATCCACACCTCATGATTTTTTGCCCTAGGGTTAGGCTCTATCAAACTCTTGTGGTTTTGTGACCTAGCGAACATCTTCATAGAACTGCTTCAGGTATGCAGGCGAAACACCAATGCCCCAGAGCAACCCAATGTAGAGATAAATCGCAGTTGCTTTGAGTGTCCCCCATTTTGCTACACGGCGATCGCACGATTGCACCACCCGATTGACCTGCCGAATTCGTCCACGCTGCGTCAGCTTCAAGCACAAATCCGCCTCTTCCATAATCGGCATTGCTGCATCAAAGCCACCACACGCCCAAAAATCCTCCCGCCGACAAAACATCACTTGGTCGCCAAACAGCAGCCGCATCCCTTTCAGGAACAAATGGGGACGAAAAATCAGCGGCGCGTAATATGTTTTCAAATAGTTGTGCAGTGATACGCCCCAGCGAGTTGTCTGAGTGCCAGCCATGAGCGAGATAAACCCCCCACAGGCAACAGTCGAATCAGTCAGAGTGTCAATCACAACGGTGACTAAATCATCTGGAACCAGAGTATCTGCGTGTAAAAAGCAGAGAATATCACCCGTTGCAGCCTCTGCTCCTCGATTCATTTGCAGCGATCGCCCACACTGCTCCGTTGACAGAATACGCATTTCTGTCTGAGGAAAGGCTTGCTGGGTTTGACGAGCGATCGCTAGCGTTTCATCCGTACTGCCCCCATCTACAATCAGCACCTCTGCTGCCGCAGGGTCAAGCAAACTCAAGTGACGCAAAGTGCGTCCTAAGCAGCTTGCCTCATTGAGTGTTGGCATCACAATCGAAACGCGAGCCATCTTTAAGTTCCTACTTCAAGTTCCCGGTAGGTTGCGCAGTCGTTCACTCAGGTGAAGGCGATCGGCAACCGCCTTGACTAATGGTCCGTGAGAGCCAAACTCAACCACGCTAACCGAACCCACTGGACAGCCCAACCGATATCGGAACCGCCCCACGTCAATTCCCAAAAGGCTAGAGAGAATAATCCGAATCGTTGCCTTGTGAGAAACAATCAGGACGTTGCCCTGAGGATAGCGTTGCTGGATTTCTTCAATGACACCCAGGGCACGGTTGGCAATGGCGATCGCTGCCTCCCCTCCCGTCGGTGGATTCCATGCCGGATCAGCCAGCCAGCGAATATAGTCATCATGATAATCCTGTCTGACTGTCTCGACCGTCTGCCCCTCCCACTTGCCGTAATTAATCTCCTTCAACCCATCTCGCAGTTGAATAGATTGCCCAATTGCCTCACAAAGTGGCTGAGCCGTCGCCTGGGTTCGCCGCATTGGGCTACCAAAAACTGCTTCCCAAGCTGTATTGCGGTAAGCTGCCGCAAACTCCTGAGCCATTTCCATTCCTTCGGGCGTTAACTCTGGGTCAATCGAGCCACAAAACAAATTGGCGCGACTGCAATCGGTTTGCCCATGTCGAAGTAAGTACAGCGTCAGACTCAACTCAATTCCTCCAATCGCCAAATGAATAGAACTGGGGAGTTCCCCTGGAAGGGTGTTCCCTCGGTTTTTAATAGTTAGGCTGCATTAATTTTGTTCTAGATTTGATAGTCTAGCCTTAACGGGTTATAGAAGAATTAAAAGCGTGAACATTCAAATTGGCAGGGGCAAAGCGGCCCGTAGGGCATATGGGTTTGACGAAATCGCACTCGTCCCTGGACAGCGAACGCTAGACCCAAAATTGGCAGACACTAGCTGGCGCATCGGTGGAATTGAACGTGAAATTCCCATCATCGCCAGCGCAATGGATGGAGTCGTTGATGTACAGATGGCAGTGCAGCTCTCGCAAATGGGCGCACTGGGCGTACTCAACCTGGAAGGAATTCAGACTCGCTACGAAGACCCCAACCCCATCCTCGATCGCATTGCCTCAGTTGGCACCACCGAATTTGTGCCGCTGATGCAAGAACTTTATGCAGAACCGGTCAAGCCAGAACTAATCGAACGGCGAATTCAAGAAATCAAGCAACAGGGTGGCATCGCTGCGGTCAGTGCTACTCCCCTTGGAGCAACTCGGTACGGCTCGGCTGTCGCTAAGGCGGGGGCAGATCTGTTCTTTATCCAGGCAACCGTCGTTTCAACCGCTCACCTGTCGCCCGAAGCGGTCACACCGCTCGACCTGGCAGAGTTTTGCCAACAAATGCCAATTCCGGTCGTGCTGGGTAACTGCGTCACCTACGAAGTTGCCCTCAACTTGATGAAAGCAGGGGCAGCAGCAGTGTTAGTTGGCATTGGCCCAGGTGCAGCTTGCACCTCACGCGGCGTGCTAGGAGTGGGCGTACCTCAAGCCACAGCAGTCGCAGACTGTGCCGCAGCACGAGATGATTATTATCAGGAAACCGGAAATTATGTCCCTGTAATTGCAGATGGCGGACTTGTTACAGGTGGAGACATCTGTAAATGTATTGCCTGCGGTGCTGATGGTGTAATGATTGGTTCTCCCTTTGCTAGAGCAAAAGAAGCTCCCGGTCGCGGCTATCACTGGGGAATGGCGACACCCAGCCCTGTCCTGCCCAGAGGCACGCGAATTCGCGTCGGCACGACTGGCACCCTAGAGCAAATTTTGCGTGGTCCTGCCCAGCTTGATGATGGCACTCACAACCTACTGGGGGCTCTGCAAACCAGTATGGGTACCCTTGGTGCTAAAGACATTCGAGAAATGCAGCAGGTAGAAGTTGTAATTGCACCCTCTCTGCTCACTGAAGGTAAGGTTTACCAAAAAGCGCAACAATTAGGCATGGGCAAGTAAGCGTAGTTTTGTCAAGTTATTTCAATAAGTTTATCCTTTCCGTTTGGGTGAACTGCTGGAAAAACTATAACTATCGCCTACAATAGAAAGTAGCGGAGACGCATGTTTCCGTTCACTCCTCACACCACACTCCGCCTGGACTACCGTTCAGGCGGTTCCTCTTTTAAAGGAACTACTTCACCAAAGCAGTCAATCCAGAATAGTTAGCGGAAAAATTTTGAATCTTTACTTTCAATTCTTCTAGTTCATCAAGCTGAAGTTTGAAGATGAGCAACATACAAACGCCTACGTTGCTAAATCAGAAATGACACAGACATGAGTAGCTTCAACATTTCGTTAAGTTGTATCTAGTGATATACATCTCTTGGTCGAAGGCGGTTCGTTTCACTATGGTAAGATTTTGACAGATCACGTAGGCAAGGATTTTTCAGGCATGTCAGCAGCCGCGCAAGTTACGGATTCTACTTTTAAGCAAGAAGTACTTGATAGTGAAGTTCCCGTTTTAGTAGATTTTTGGGCACCCTGGTGCGGCCCTTGCCGCATGGTTGCACCTGTCGTTGACGAGATCGCTGAGCAGTACACCGGACAGATTAAAGTCGTTAAAGTTAATACTGACGAGAATCCCAGCGTTGCAAGTCAGTATGGCATTCGCAGTATCCCGACTTTGATGATCTTCAAGGGAGGACAACGAGTCGATATGGTTGTTGGTGCGGTTCCTAAGACAACGCTAGCTAACACCCTAGAGAAATATCTCTAAACCTAAGGGAAAACATCTCTGAAAATTGCATAAGACTAAGGCAATCTTGAGCGGAGAAGAGCGAAGAACTCTCTCCTTTCAGGGTTGTTTAGTCTTTTTTGCTAGTGAGTTTAAGGGAGAGCCTGAAGGAAGATGATTCTGAACAGCGCAAATCTTCTTTGGCAGATCCCCTTCGTATGTACTGACGAGTTCGTTCTTGTGTTTGTGCCGTTTAGGGGCAAACTTTCAAAGATTTTAAGTAGGGCAAAATCCGTGTACCCGAAAGGGTGATTTTGTCTGGTTTAAGGGCAACCCGACCGAAACCTCGGTAAAATAGAGTGCCTTCCGTTAAAGAACTTCATGGTATCTTCTTCATCCCATTCGCTTGACTCGCTGCGGGTAGAGGTCAACAACCTAATCGACCAATTGCCAGACATGATGCATGGGGAGTTGGTTCAGCAGGCAATCATGACGCTGGTTCGCATGGCAGAGGTTGAGGCGGATCGGCTGGATTGGAAGATTCTGAATGCTTCTCTGCAAGATATGGAGAGAGCATTCAGAGGATTCTATCCTTATCGTCATGTACGTAAGGTGACGATTTTTGGCTCAGCTCGGATTTTGCCAGAGAGTCCTCATTACAAGATGGCTGCGGAGTTTGCCCGATACATCACTCAGCAAGGGTTTATGGTGATGACGGGGGCGGGCGGTGGCATCATGCAGGCTGGAAACGAGGGGGCGGGTGCCGCTCGCTCCTTTGGCTTAAACATCCAGCTTCCATTTGAGCAGGGCGCTAATCCTTACATTGAGGGCGATCGCAAGCTGATCAACTTCAAGTATTTCTTTACTCGTAAGCTCTTCTTTTTGCGGGAAAGCGATGCTCTGGTCCTGTTTCCAGGTGGCTTTGGCACTCAGGACGAGGCTTTTGAATGCCTCACATTAATTCAAACGGGTAAATCCGATTTGCTGCCGCTAGTACTGATTGATCGTCCAGAGGGCGAGTATTGGCTGGGCTGGCAGGATTATGTGAAGAATCAACTGCTGCGAAATGGTCTGATTAGCCCAGATGATTTGAGCCTCTACACCATCACCGATCGTCTGGATGTGGCTTATGAAGCGATCATTAGCTTTTACCGCGTTTTCCATTCCAGCCGGTATAAGCAGGGGAAGCTGGTGCTACGGCTCAAGTGCGAACTTTCTGACGCAGATGTAGATTACCTCAACGAAACTTTCCCAGATATTTTGTTAGAGGGAAAGATTGAGAAAAGTCCGGCAGTACCCGAAAAAATCAACGGTGAAATGGCAGAGCTACCACGCTTAGTCATGAGCTTTAATCAGCGAGATTTGGGGCGACTGTACCAGATGATCAAGATAATCAATCAACTGGGTACGCCTTCCGGTGAGAGCGATCATCCTGAAAAGAAATGACTAAAAGTCATTCGCTGTATTAGCCCATTGCATTAAGGACAAGGGGGCGATCGCAAATATTAGATGTAGCGATCGCTGCTGTGTATAAATACTCAGTGAACCTGTGCAAAAGTGGTGGTTATAGTGTAAAGTTGTGTAAAAATAGTTAGACAGAGAAACCGAAACAAGCTGTCGAAATCTACAGTCATACAGCTTGTTTAGTGAACACCATTGCAAAACCTATTCAAGCGGAGCAGGAGCTGATGTCAGACGCAGAGAATCGTCCATCCCCCCACAAGGTTGTGATCGTTGGCGGTGGTTTTGGTGGACTGTATGCAGCCAAAGCGCTGAGTCGCGCTCCTGTAGAAGTGACGCTGGTTGATAAGCGTAACTTTCACTTGTTTCAACCATTGCTCTATCAGGTAGCAACGGGTGGCTTATCTCCCGGAGACATTTCCTCACCTCTGCGTGCAGTCCTTAGCGGTAGCCGCAATGTCAAGGTGCTGATGGATGAGGTGACGGATATTGACTCTGAGCAGCGACAGGTGACGCTGCGAAACCAGACTTTAGAGTACGACAGCCTGATCGTAGCGACGGGCGTAAGCCATCACTACTTTGGCAACGATGCCTGGGAAAACGTTGCTCCAGGCTTAAAAACCGTCGAAGATGCGTTGGAAATGCGGCGACGGATCTTCATGGCATTTGAGGCGGCTGAGAAGGAGCCTGATCCTGAGAAGCGGCGTGCCTGGTTGACCTTTGTGGTAGTAGGGGGTGGTCCAACCGGCGTAGAGCTTGCAGGCGCACTGGCAGAATTGGCTCACACGACGCTCAAGCACGACTTCCGCAACATCGACACGACTGAAGCCCGCATCTTCTTGCTGGAAGGGCTGGATCGGGTGTTGCCTCCTTATCCACCTGAGTTGTCAGCAGAAGCCGAAAAGTCGCTGACTCAGTTGGGTGTGACGGTGCAGACGCGCACTCTGGTTACCAATATTGATGACAATGTGGTGACGATGAAGCAGGGCGATCGCACCGAACAGATTCAATCTCGCACAATCCTTTGGGCGGCTGGAGTCAAGGCCTCCGCGATGGGAAAAGTGTTGGCAGAGCGCGCAGGTGCAGAACTCGATCGCGTCGGTCGGGTAATCGTGGAATCGGATCTGTCTGTGCCGGGACATCCAAACATTTTTGTGGTGGGCGATCTGGCTCATTTTGCCCATCAGGGTGACAAACCCCTTCCAGGTGTAGCACCTGTCGCAATGCAGCAGGGCAGCTACATTGCCAAGCTGATCAAGCAGCGGCTTGAGGGTCAAGCAGTGCCAGCCTTCCAATATTCTGATGGCGGCAGTTTAGCGGTGATTGGGCGCAATGCAGCAGTGGCAAACCTGGGTAAGCTCAAGTTTGCTGGTTTACCCGCCTGGTTGATTTGGATTTTCGTTCACATCTACTACCTGGTTGAGTTTGACAATAAGCTGATCGTCATGACTCAGTGGGCGTGGAGCTATTTCACCAAAAATCGAGGCGCTCGGTTAATTACGGGTGAAGATGATGAACTGCTGGGAGAGATTACACCTGCGTCAGTCATGCCCGATAAATCGGTGGTGAATGTTTAGGGAACTCCCAGAAAGTCGCAGGATGGGCAAAGCAAAGCGTGCCTATCCTAAGCTCATAAAGTTGTGAGATGGGCAAAGAGCAATTGCTCTTTGCCCATCTACGGCTTTCTAGCAGAATTTACTCTGCTCCCTGAAGCTGTTCGATTTGATATTGAGCATCTTCATAACAGCCAGTTCTCCCCGAATCAAGGCAGAGTTTGGCAGACTGGTGAAAGTCGGCGATCGCCCCTTCTTGATCTCCGGTATCTACCCGCGACAAGGCCCGATCGTAATAAGCAAATGGATGGTTGGGGTTGCGCTGAATCGCTTCGCTGTAGTCGGCGATCGCCCCCCTTTCATCCCCATACTCTGATCGTGCCACCCCTCGGTTGTAGTAGGGATCGGCATCATCGGGATCAAGCCGAATTGCAATGTTGAAATCCTCAATTGCACCGGTGATATCTCCCAAACGACGACGCACTAGCCCTCGGTTTTGGTACGCTGCGACTGAGTTAGGCTGCAAGCTGATGGCTTGAGTGCAGTCATCGATTGCTTCTCGATGCTGCTCTAGATTAGAGCGGGACAAACAGCGATTGAGATAAGCCGCTGCCATGTTGGGATCAACTTGAATCGCCTGCGTGTAGTCTTCGATCGCGCCTCGGTCATCTCCCTGGTCAGCTCGAACACTGCCCCGATTTGCGTAAGCACGGGCAGATTGGGGCTCAAGCCGAATTGCCTCGGTATAGTCTGAAAGCGCTCCCTGGCGATCGCCCAATTCGTAGCGCACATTTCCCCGAAAATAGTGAGACTCAGGCTGATTGGGATTCAGTTGGATTGCCTGGGTCAGATCCTCTAAAGCAGCTTGCTGGTTGCCCAGACGAGAGTGAGCGACACCCCGGTTGAAGTACGCCTCACTGCTGGGGTTAGTGCGAATGGCCTGGTCGTAGCGAGCGATCGCCTGCTGATCGTCGCCCTGTTCTTCCTGCTCCAATCCCCGGTTGAGCAAATGGTTGGACATCAGCGTTTGGGGAAGGCGTGAATAAAGGACGATCGCCAACCCGCCCAGAACTGCCAGAGCGATTCCCACAGGGATTAAAGAGCGGCGCACTGGCGGTACAGATAAATTCAATCGTGGGGGGCGGGGCGGCGGTGAAATCGGCACAGTTTCTTCACCTGAAACCAGCCGATTCAGGTCGTCTAACACCTCTGTTGCCTCTTGATAGCGCTGGCTGCTATCGGGATGTACCATCTTATCGAGAATGGTTGCTAGCTCTGGGCTAATTCGAGTGCGACCATTCCAAATTTCGCCCTGGCTAAATCGTCCGGCATCCTGCAATTTGATCAATTCGGGAGCAGTCAGTCCAGTAATTGCCTGAATCCCAATCATTCCAACTGCGTAAATGTCGCTATTAGACTGAAGTTGTCCCTGGGTTTGCTCATTTGGAACGTAAGCAGAAGCGCCATTGGTGCCAAAGGGAGAAGCGTATTCGGGCGATCGCATCACCTCAGCACTAATTTCCTTAAAGATGCCAAAGCCCGTCAGCACCAGACGGCTATCAGAATGGCGACGCAGTAGGTTGGAGGGCTTAATTCGGCGGTGAATGAATCCCCAGCGATGCACCACCACCAAAATCTCCATCGCCTCGCGCAAAAATTGCAAAACCCACAGTTCAGACAATGCCTGCTTCGGCAAAATTTCGTCACTGAGGGGGTGACCGAGGATAAATTCCTCAACTAGATAGAAATTATTATTTTCCTCAAAAAAATCTAAAATTTGCGGAATTTGGTCGTGCTTTCCGACCTTTTGTAGCGCTTCTGCTTTCTTTTTCAGCAGAATTAATACAAATTTGAGCGTCCTGGGATTACGGTCGGGAAGCTGTAGATGTTTGGCAACCCGTTTTGGATGTCCTGGAAATTGCGTATCCCCGACCAGATAAGTTTGCTCTAGCTCGTCTGATCCTAAAATTTTGATGAATTGATAACGACCACCCAATAGTTGGCTCACTATCTTTAACACCCTGGCACTGTGAAAATTATTGCATAGCAGTTTGAGACTCCTACACGACAAGCTACAAGAGGGGCATTACCCCGCTCGATAACTTGGGCTGATAGTCTCAACTCATCTCAACCAAACCAGTCTTAAGTTAGCAAGGATTTTGATGCATTCGCTCCTGCGGAAGATCCTTCTAGTGGGCACCTCGTAGTAAATAGGAGACAGACAAGAACTGTAATCCTCAGCCTTTTGCAAGAGGTTCAATACCAATTTTCTTTAGCTGTGTGTTTTGAAGTGTGTCACGCGTACGCAGGGCACGCTTCCGAATACATGGCTTTATACAAAAACGGTATAGGTCAATTGCCAGAGGGATTGCAATTTTTGCCAAGGCTTATTTCACCTCAAAGGATGGGCGGCTGTGAGCTTAAAGAAAATTTGGAGACTTTTAAAGGAAGCATTTTCAGAGTGGAATAAGGACAAAGCATCACGGTTAGCCGCATCTCTGGCATACTACACCGTATTTTCCCTAGCGCCACTACTAGTTATCGTGATTGCGATCGCCGGAGCCGTACTTGGCGAAGAAGCTGCCAGAGGACAACTTGTAGGGCAGATTCAAGGATTGCTGGGTCGAGAAGGAGCCGAATTTATCGAGACGGCGATCAACAATGCCCACCAGCCTGGAGAAAACACTGGTTTCCTTGCCTCGATCATCAGTATCGCAATTTTGCTATTTGGTGCCTCTGGCGTGTTTTCTCAGCTTCAAGACGCACTGAACACCATTTGGGAAGTGACAGAACGACCCGATGGCAATGTATTTGAAATGGTACGTAAGCGAGTTTTGTCCTTTGGCATGGTGCTTGGCATCGGCTTTTTGTTGCTCGTGTCGCTCGTCATCAGTGCGGTTCTGGCTGCCCTAAACAATTATCTGAGCGGCTTAGTGCCAGGGGTTGATGGACTCTGGCAACTGGTCAACTTTTTCATCTCGTTTGGCGTGACAGCTTTGCTGTTTGCAATGATTTACAAATTTTTGCCAGACGTGAAAATTACCTGGGGAGACGTTGCCATTGGGGCGGTGTTGACTTCATTGCTGTTTTCCATTGGTCGGTACCTCATCGGGTTGTACCTGGGTAATAGCGGATTTGCTTCAGCCTACGGCGCGGCTGGCTCGGTGATTATCATCCTGGCGTGGGTCTATTACTCTGCTCAAATTCTATTTTTTGGGGCAGAGCTAACGCAGGTCTATGCCAGACGCTACGGTTCTAGGATTGTCCCCGACGACCACGCTGTCGCTATCACGGATGATGCGCGGGCTGAACAGGGCATTCCTTCCAAAGAAATGGTGGAAGAGGCAGACCGCATCGATCGCGATCATCGAGGTAACCGCCGCATGAAGCGATCGCCCCACCGTCCCCCATTCCCCCACAATCCCAGAAGAAAGCGCCGGTAAAAATTCCCCAATCCCTAATTCTCAACCCCCAACTCCCGAATTACCCGACAGGGATTGCCCACCGCCACCACATTAGCGGGAATGTCTTTCGTGACGACACTGCCTGCGCCGATAGTGGTGTTGTCGCCAATTGTCACACCGGGGCAAACGATCACTCCACCGCCCAACCAAACGTTATTGCCAATCGTTACAGGAGACGCTAGCTCTAGCCCCGTTAGGCGCTCTGCCGGACTTACTGGATGATGGGCAGCATAAATTTGCACATTGGGCGCACAGAGCAAATTGTCACCCAATCGAACTGTGCTGCAATCTAAAATAATGCAGCCAAAATTCATGTACACATTCTCACCTGCATAGATGTTACTGCCGTAGTCACAACGGAACGGAGGCTCAATGTAAATCTTTGGTCCTACTTGTCCGAATAGCTCTTGTAAGAGGTGCGATCGCCGTTCCTGTTCTTCCTCGGTCGTTGCGTTGTAGTCACGAGTCAACCGAGCCGCTCGCCGTCGCCCTGCAACTAGCTCTGGGTCAACAGCCCAGTACAGTTCACCCGCCAACATTTTTTGCTTTTCGGTCTTGTTAGGCTGCATTGCGTTTCCTCACCCGTGCATCTGTAAATTCTACATTTGGCTTCAGAACTTACGGATGAGTTAATAGATGAGTTAGCTAGATTTTCTTAACACAATGGGTGGATTGTCCTCGCCTCGCGTCACCAGGGCGATCGCTCCATCCGCCTGAAACTCGCAGATCATTTCACTGCCACTTGCCTTGAAAACCACGGCATTTTCTTGTTCTCGGACAAACTCTAGGGATTTGGTAAACGGCTGATCTAGCAACACGCCTGAGTAAACTCCTTGATCCCAACTGAAAGTTACTGTCATCATGTCAGATGACCAGGTGCCTTCTAGCTGCTGGTAAAGTGGCGTGTCTGGAGACTGCTCTGGCTCTGGTGCGGAAGCGCTAGAGGAATCATCGGCAGGTGCGGAAGCAACTGGAGTTTCTAGGATTGGAAACTCCGAGGGCAACGGTGATGAGGAGTCAGAGCTGGCTGTGTTCGATGTCGGAGCATCTGATGCAGGTTGGACAGAACTGACTGCACCATAGACAATGCCTCCAGTTGCGATCAGCCCTAACACCCCTGCTGCCAGCGGTTGGATCTTCATAGTCAGCAATGAATATTGTGTTTGTGGGTGATGGGCGAAATAGTGACGTCTTAGTTATGCAGTCAAGCTTGTCTAGCAAAGTTGAAACGAGATGCATTCAGAAGGGTCGAAACGTTTGCTGACGGTTTGACCAACACTAAACTGCTTGAGCCTAGAGACTGCGGACTAAGGGACTAAGTTCCACAACCCAATCTGATAGATCTCTGCTTAAAATTCGCCCTTTGAATAAGTACGCTTCTCTAATCGAGCTGGATGCTTGTTTTTTTGAAAGAGCGATTTAAAGCTTTTTACACTCCACAAACTCACCAAACTGGACATCAAGGAGCATGAATCTAGTAAAGTGCGGGATTTCAGTTAGGGGCTTGGCACTGCCAAGCCCTTACAGCAGGGGAATTAAGTAGTTTAATTAATTCACATTCCTAAGTTACGAGCTTGGGATAAAGACGAGCGCAAATTATAGTCAAAAGGGCAGTTGCAGCCAACAAAATGCCTAGATCTGTTGCAATCGGGTAGGTGCTGGTTTCACTCGTGAGCATCAGACTTCGCAAGACATCTACTAGATAGGTCAAAGGGTTAACGTATGAAATCACCTGCAACCAATGCGGCATGATTTCGATTGGGTAGATAGCATTGCTAGCAAAAAACAGCGGCATGGTGAGAAATTGACCAATTCCCATAAAGCGCTCATGGGTTTTGACGATGCAGGCAACGATCAGCGACAGCGTGGAGAAGAGGGTAGCCCCGAGCAGAGTGGCGATTAGGACTCCCAGCAGAGCGAATGGATTCCAATCGATTCCAACGCCAAGCAGGGAAGCCAGGATGTAAATCAAGATGACCTGAGAAAGGCTACGCACCCCAGCGGCGATCGCCTTCCCCACTACTAGCGCAGCTCTGGGAGTCGGACTAACTAGCAGTTTGTGCAAAATGCCCAAATCGCGCTCCCAAATGACAGACAGCCCGTTGAAAATTGCCATAAATAGAATGCTTTGGGCAAGAATTCCGGGTGTCATAAAGTCCAGGTAGGGCAGATCCCCGGTTGGGATTGCCCGAATCCGGCTAAATACTTGTCCAAAGATCAGTAGCCACAAAGAAGGCTGTACCGCTCGCGTCATCAATTGAGTCGGATCATGACGCAGCTTGCGAACTTCTAGCTCTGTCACCGTCAGCGTTTTGTAAATGAAGTTGCCGAGGCTAGAAAAGGGGTTAGCTGAGTGAGTCTGAGTCGGTCTAGCCGAGCCGCTGAGCAGTGCGCCTGGTTTTTGAGGTGTCACGGTAGTCTCCTGCTGATGCTAAATAATCCCCGGTGTAGTAGATGAATACGTCGTCGAGGCTGGCATCTCGTTTGTTAATCGAAGCTTTGAGTTGATCGGGAGTGCCTGTTGCGACGACTTTTCCGAGGTGCATGATGGCAAGGCGATCGCACAAACTATCTGCCTCTTCCATAAAGTGAGTCGTCAGAAAAATTGTGGCTTCGTAGTCGTGGCAAAGCTGTTTCACCAAATTCCACATGGAATTGCGGGCAACGGGATCAAGCCCTACAGTCGGTTCGTCCATAAACAGCACACGCGGACGGTGCAGCAACGCCTGAGCAATTTCCAATCGCCGAATCATGCCGCCAGAGTAGGTTCGCACTAATCGATCTGAAACATCCTCTAGTCCGACGTAGCCTAAAATATCCTGAATCCGGCTCAGCCGTTGAGAGCGAGGAATGTCGTAAAGTTTGGACACAATCAGCAAATTTTCGTAGCCAGTCAGCGTCCCATCTACAGAAAGAGCTTGCGGGACATAGCCAATTGACCGTTGCACTAGCGGCATCTGTCGGGTGACATCAAATTGAGCCACACTAGCGGCACCAGAGGTAGGCGGCAACAGCGTAGTTAGCATTTTGATGACGGTACTTTTTCCTGCACCATTTGGGCCAAGCAGCCCAAACACTTCACCTGGCTCAACGGCGATGGACAAAGCATCAACAGCCACTGTCTGTCTAAACTGCTTTGTCAGTTGACGGGTCTCAATAATGGACATCGCACCTCCTCTGCATGGATTCAGTCTTTAACATCACGGAATGCTTTTTCTAATAGGGCAATGCCTTGCATGAGTTGCTGAAGCTCGGTGTCGGAGAGCGGTGACAACACTCCAGCCACTTTAGACCGAGTTGCTTCAGAGACTTGTTCTAAATACTTGGAACCTGTAGCAGTCAGGGTTAGCAGAACGCGACGGCGCTCTTCAGGGTCTTCTACCCGATTTACAAAGCCCCGCTGTACTAGCCGCTCAATCATCGCTGACATTGTGGGACGAGTGACATCCAAATCGTCAGCTACTTCAGAGAGAGAAGACTGGGGGCAACGGTTGAGAAACCACAAAACGCGCAGTTGTGAGAGAGAGACGGAGGCTTGCCCCTGTCGCCGCATGTCTGCCCGAATAAAACGAATCACTCCTGGAACGACTTCCATGATTTTCGTGGCGCATTGCTCTGAGGCTGATGTAGTGAGCATGGGGGAGGGCGATCGCGACCTTATCGAAAGAACAGGACTCAAAGAACAAACCCTTAAAGCTGAACCGATACAACTCAATTGAGCTAGCTGTTAGATAGCCTAGCAAACATTTCGCTAGGCTAACTATTAGTCAGACAACTTGTAGTGAAAGTTAATCCTCAGCCTCCTAGAGGCTACTAACGACTGTTAAACAGGTCCGCTGGAGCGGACCCAAAGCAAAGGGACACAGCACTGCTGTGTCCCTCAAATCTTTAGAATCAAATGAACAGGCAGTTCAAAAATACTAAGCGTCAGTTCGCATTGATTTGGCTCTTGCCTTTGCTCTAGCTGCACTTTGCTTCAGCGCTTCGAGGCGAGCTTCGTATTTCTTGCGGTTGCGTTTCTTGGGGGTTTGTTCAATCAAGATCTTGAGCGCACTACCGAGGCTCTTGTAAGCATTGGGTAGGGTGTAGCCAAAGCGAGTTGCAAGGGCGATCGCCTTTTCGTCTGCATCAATCGCCTCATTGAGCACCTTCTCACCACTGTTGCGCTGGTAGAGGCGATAGCCAGAAACGCCACAGAGTACCAGTGCCAAAAACAGTAGCAGACCATCCTGCACCCAAAGCTCACCCACGGCACCACCTAGACCGATTGCCAGAGCTGCCATTTCCCAACCATCTCTGGGAATCGTGTCGTTCTGGATGCGGGCAATTTCATGCCAAAACAGCAGATTTCTCTGGTCTAGCGCCAGTTGATCCCACTTGATTAGATCTACCTGAACCTCAACCTGGTCTTTGCCGATTTCTTCGCAGGTAATCAGCGGTGGGTTGACAGCAGTAGACGCTTCAATAGAAACCCAGCTTCTAAGTTCGGGAGGCAGCAGGGTTTTCAACCGCCGCAACTCGCCCAGGTCAGCTCTGACAGTAGAGGTGGCAAATGAGGTCATGATCTAGCCTTGGGATATTCAATATAGATCTAATTTAACTAGTCTAAAACCAGTCTAACTAGTCTGACTAGTTACACAAATTGATAAGGTACTAATTTGGAGTATAGCGGTCTTCATCAGCACACGAATGGTGCGATCGCTACCTACTTAGAGGGAAATTCGTTTTATACCGTACTTAATCTAGCAAAGCCTGCCCAATGGATGGTCGAGAGTTTTACTCCAGTTTAATCCGGCTTCACATTCTCCACCACGCAGTTCAGGAGCCGATTTTTGGGGTAGGCATTATGGAAGAACTGGCCCGTCACGGCTACAAGCTTAGTGCTGGAACGCTCTACCCCATGCTGCACGATATGGAGCGGAAGGGATATCTATCTTCCGTGGAGGAGCGATCGGGACGGCAAAATCGACGGCTCTATCGGGCAACCGACTTAGGAAAAATGCAGTTAGAAGATGCCAAAAAGAAGGTGCGGGAACTGTTTGGCGAATTGTTCGAGGAACTGTAATTCTCGTTCGGAAGAGGTCTAGATTTTCGCTATCGAAATCCGATACACTGCTTCTGTGAAGATTTTGTGATGGCAACGAGTAAATTACCTCTAAGGGTTTCGCAGCAATGGATCACCATACCAATCACGACTCTGTGGCAGAAGCTAGCCTGCCTGCATCCAGTCTGGCTGCCCGACTGAAGGAACTGGCTCGATTGTTTCTAAGACTTGGCACCATTGGCTTTGGCGGACCGCAAGCGCACATTGCCATGATTCACGATGAGGCAGTCGTGCGGCGAGGCTGGTTCACAGAAGAGCAATTTCTTGAAGGAGTTGCGGTTTGTGAAATGTTGCCTGGGCCAGCATCGACCCAGATGGGAATTTACACCGGCTATATACGGGCGGGGCAATTGGGGGCACTGGTCGCAGGCATTTGTTTCATCTTGCCTGCTTTTTTAATTGTGCTAACGCTGTCGTGGGCGTACTTTCGCTTTCAGGGTGTGCCTCAGATTGATGATCTGTTTCTGGGCATTTCGCCTGTCGTAATCGCCATCATTTTCGGGTTTTGCTGGAAATTAGCCAAAAAGGGAATTAAGGATTGGAAAGGCGTGGCGATCGCCCTCACCGTTCTCCTCGTCACATTACTCTTCCAGACCAACGTTCTGCTGCAATTTATCCTGGCAGGTATCGTCGGTCTAACCGTGTACCGACCTGAATCTCCCCCTGCTGCTCCCTCTAATCGCACGAGCGGCTGGCTATTTCCCCTAATTCCGATTATGCAGGGATTCCCGAGCGCCGCCATACCTGCTGAAACTTTGGTGCTGTCCAGCTTTTGGGGACTGGAACGAATTCAGGAATATTTTTGGCCGCTAACGTTATTCTTTCTCAAAGTTGGCAGCTTTGTTTTTGGCGGTGGCTTGGTAATCATCCCCCTGCTAGAGTTTGAGGTCGTCAACCAGTTTCAGTGGTTGACTCAAAGCGAGTTCATTGATGGGGTTGCCATTGGTGAACTCACGCCTGGCCCAGTTGTGATTACTGCTGCATTTGTTGGCTACAAAGTGGCGGGGGCTTTAGGTGCATTGGTGTCGGCGATCGCCATTTTCACGCCATCCTTCCTGTTCATTATGGGGGCTGCTCCGTTCCTGATTCGAATTCGGCGCAATCCTTGGATTCGCAGCTTTTTGAAAGGTGTTATGCCTGCTGTGTTGGGGGCGATCGCTGCTGCTGCCATTCCTCTTGCCCAGGCAGCAATCCTACAAGAAACGCTAGGGCGAACGATTGTTGCAGCGGTAGTCGGCGTGGTTGCCTTGATTGCCCTGATTCGCTTCAAGCGCCCGACCTGGCAGTTAGTTCCAGCAGGTGCGTTAGTGGGACTGATTGCAGGGGCTTTCCTGTAGTTCCCTTACCCTGCAATTGCCAGTGGAGAATCAGTTTCTGCTTGGTTAGCTAATTCGTTAAAACTCTCGTCGTAGTGAGTAGGAATTTTTGCAAGCTGCTCTAGCGCTTGATTGATTAACCTACAGCCTTGCTCAACGGTTTCAATGTTGCACAACTGACCGCGCAGTTCGGCTGCTCCTGGAAAACCTTTGGCGTACCAGGTCATGTGTTTGCGGGCCTGACGAATACCGCGATCGCCCTTATATTCCCACAGCATTTGCAGATGTTCTCGCGCACACTGAAGCCTCTCTGTAGCGGTTGGTGGCTCCCTCAACTCCCCAGTTTTGAGAAAATGGTCGATTTCACCCACTAGGAACGGATATCCTAGCGTTCCGCGTGAGCACATTACACCGTCGGCTCCGGTTTGCTCTAAACAACGAACGGCTGCTTCGACCGAAAAAATGTCTCCATTCGCAATCACCGGAATCGAAAGCACTTCCTTGACGCGACCGATCCATTCCCACTTAGCAGGACCGTTGTAGCCCTGGGCGCGAGTCCGTCCGTGCAAGGTGAGCATCTGTGCGCCTGCATTCTGCATTCGCTGACCAAACTCGACCGCGTTGATTTCTTTCTCTGTCCAGCCGATGCGGGTCTTGACGGTGACAGGCACCTTGACGGCTTTCACTACTGCCCGGACAATCGCTTCTGCTGTCTCAGGATCTCGTAGTAGAGAGGAACCGCCGCCATTCTTAGTAATTTTGTTGACTGGACAGCCCATATTGATGTCCACGGTATCTGCTCCTTCATCAACCGCCATCTGCGCCGCTTCTGCCAAAAAGTCAGGACGGCAATCGAAAAGCTGAATACTGATTGGGCGTTCGTCGGGGTCAACTTCCATCAGCTTGGGCAAATACTTCACATAGTGCAACCCAGTGGCGTTAACCATTTCGGTGTACATCATTGAACTGGGTGCATAGCGTCGTACCAACCGCCGAAACACGAGATCGGTTACGCCCGATAAGGGCGACTGCAAAACGCGACTGTTGACCTCAAAGGAGCCGATGCTCAAAGGGGTGGACAGTCGGGACTTCAATTCAGGAGACAAATGAACCATGAGGGGGCGGCGACCGCACGCTGCGTTTGTTTTCACCAGATCAATTCTACTGTTTTGGCATCGCAACCTGACTTTGCCATTGAGTTTCCTCTGAAATTTGGAAATTGGCGGCAAACACACCTGTCTGGTTACGGTTCGCCCCAATTCGGCTAGCGATCGCAGCATCTAAACTGAAGTCATTGAGAGCGCTAAGCAGGGTTATTCCTCTGTCTCCCAGTGTCTCGCTTGGTGCAATGCGGCACGACCGTCCAAGCCTTGGTTCGGTAAATACGCCTTCATGAGAATAGGAAAACATACGCAGTATATAGAGTAATGAACCTGTGCCGCATGAGGAGAGTTGGGGGTGACTGCGGATCTCCCCAGTCTCAAGCGAGGGAACTGAAAACCCTTAATGAATCTGGAATTGACCAGACCCCATCGTAGAACTGGAGTAAATTATGGCAAAAGTTGTTGGCATTGACTTAGGAACAACCAATTCATGCGTGGCAGTAATGGAGGGTGGCAAACCCACTGTAATCGCCAATGCAGAGGGTTTTCGGACTACTCCCTCGGTTGTTGCCTTTGCAAAAAATGGCGATCGCCTAGTCGGTCAGATCGCTAAGCGTCAAGCAGTGATGAACCCTGAGAACACCTTCTATTCAGTGAAGCGGTTCATTGGTCGCCGGTTTGACGAAGTTACTCACGAAGCGACAGAGGTTTCCTACAAAATCCTCAACGTCAATGGCAATGTCAAAATTGACTGCCCGACCGCTGGTAAGCAGTTTGCACCCGAAGAGATTTCGGCTCAGGTGTTACGCAAGCTCGTCGAAGATGCCAGCAAATATTTGGGTGAAACCGTGACTCAGGCGGTGATTACCGTTCCGGCTTACTTCAACGACTCCCAGCGGCAAGCTACTAAAGACGCAGGAAAAATCGCGGGTATTGAAGTCCTCCGAATCATCAACGAGCCAACTGCTGCATCCTTGGCATACGGCTTAGATAAGAAGAGCAATGAAACAGTCCTCGTCTTTGACTTAGGTGGTGGTACGTTCGACGTATCCATCCTAGAGGTTGGTGACGGCGTATTTGAAGTACTGGCAACTTCTGGAGACACTCACCTTGGTGGCGACGACTTCGACAAGAAAATCGTAGACCACCTGGCTGAAGAATTTAGAAGAACCGAAGGAATTGACCTGCGTAAAGACAAGCAGGCTCTACAGCGTCTCACCGAAGCTGCAGAAAAAGCGAAGATTGAGCTTTCTAGCGTGACTCAGGCGGAGATCAACCTGCCCTTCATAACTGCGACTCAGGACGGGCCAAAGCACCTGGACATGACCCTGACTCGCGTCAAGTTTGAAGAACTCTGTGCTGACCTAATCGATCGCTGCCGCGTCCCTGTGGAAGCAGCCATACGTGACTCCAAGCTGGATAAGGGTGCGATCGACGAAATCGTACTAGTAGGTGGTTCTACCCGAATTCCTTCTGTACAGGATCTAGTCAAACGAATTTTGGGCAAAGACCCGAACCAGACTGTTAACCCAGACGAAGTGGTTGCAGTTGGTGCGGCAATTCAGGCGGGTGTGTTGGCAGGCGAAGTGAAAGACATCCTGCTCCTTGACGTAAGTCCCCTCTCCTTGGGTGTGGAAACGCTGGGCGGCGTGATGACCAAGATCATTCCTCGCAATACCACCATTCCAACCAAGAAGTCAGAGGTCTTCTCCACCGCAGCAGACGGTCAAACCAACGTTGAAATCCATGTCCTGCAAGGTGAGCGGGAAATGGCAAACGACAACAAAGACCTGGGTGTGTTCCGTCTAGACGGCATTCCCCCTGCGCCTCGTGGTGTTCCCCAAATCGAAGTAACCTTCGACATCGACGCAAACGGTATCCTTAACGTTCGCGCCAAGGATAAAGGGACTGGCAAAGAACAGTCCATCAGCATCACGGGTGCTTCCACCCTGCCTCAAAATGAAGTCGAGCGGATGGTACGCGAGGCTGAGTCTAATGCAACGGCAGACAAAGAGCGCCGTGAGAAGATTGACATTAAGAACCAGGCAGACTCGCTGGTTTATCAAACCGAGAAGCAAATTGCTGACCTTGGAGACAAGGTACCTGCGGCTGATAAGACTAAGGTTGAGGGCTTGATTAAGGATTTGCGCGAAGCCAGTGCAGGTGAAGACTACGAGAAGATCAAGACACTCACCAGTGAACTTCAGCAAACCTTCTACAGCATCAGCAGTAACCTCTACCAGCAGCAAGGTGGTGATGGCTCTACACCTCCTGGAGGCGGTGGTGCTCCCGGTGCCGATGGTGCGGATGTCCCACCTCCTACAGGTGGCGACGATGATGTGATCGACGCTGAATTCTCAGAAACCAAGTAGTCGTAACAGCGTTTCTCTAATAAAGAGGCTACAGATAGAAGGGCACCCCGCTTCGCGGGGTGCCCTTCTATCTGTAATCCTAATTCTTGGATTTGGCGTAACGCTGAGCGCTTGAATTAAAAAAGGGAGGGCTCAGCCCTCCCTTTTTTGTGTACCTGTAGCTAGCCTACTTATGAGTACTGGCGTTTGGCATAATAGCGCCTGTCAAATCGGCATTATGCAGATTCGTCTGAGTCATATTGGCATTGATTAAAACCGCTTCTGTCAGGTTTGCCTCGCTCAAGTTTGTCCAGCTTAATCTGGCTCGATACAAATTTGCGCCTCGCAGATTTGCACCTCGCAGAGATGCCCAACTCAAGTTTGCGCCCCGAATACTGGTGTGGGTCAGTATGGCGTTAATTAGATTTGCGCTCATCATTCTGGCACGGCTTAGATCTGCATTCCGTAAATCTGCTTCTTCTAAACTAGCTCCGTTGAACAGGGCCCCAATCAGATTTGCCCCTTCTAAAATTGCTTCGTTCAAAATCGCGTTGGTGAAGTTTGCGCCTTCTAGAATCGCGCTAGTCAAATCTGCGGCAATGAGTTTTGCCCGACTCAAATTGGCTTCGTTCAGGTTAGCTTCCCGTAGATTAGCCTTGTTCAGGCTTGCTTCGCCCAAATTTGCGCCTGCCAAGTTGGCATGGTTGAGGTTGGCTTCATTGAGTTTTGTGCCTCTTAGTCCAGATTCGGTCAAATCTGCTTCAGTCAGATCTGCTTGAGTCAAATCTGCCCCAATCAAATTGGTTTCATTTAAAATCGTCTGAGTTAAATCTGCTCCAAACAGATTGGCTTCGCGTAGGTTAGCCGCACTTAGGTCTGTGCCTCGTAGATCTGCTTTGCTCAGGTTAGCCCGTCGCAAGTTCGCTTCGCGTAGGTCCTGTCCGCTCAGATTTGCCCCAACCAGAGTGACTTCGCGAAAGTCTCTTACCCCGACTGCATACTGGCTTAGCAACTCCTCAGCATCCATACTTACTGCCCTGCGTGACTCAAAACACCACCTTGAACGTGATGTTGCTCTTATGTTGCCCCAATTGACGGGGCGATCGCCCGCATTTTCATTTTGGCGCGTTTGCGTTTCTATTTTGTTGTTCTACAAGGAATTGCGTTGGATTTCGGGAAGTTTGCTGGATTTCGCTAACTCTGCGTCTGAGGCGCAGAATTCAAGCCTCAAAATTCAAACCGGTGTCCATCCGGAAAAACTGTTGTGCTGTCTACCTCAGCCCCATCCAAGTCAACGGATTGAGCCCGAAACAGGGTACAGCGGCTCAACTTTGCGCCAATCAGTTTTGCTTGGTCTAAGTTGCTACTATCTAGGTTTGCTCCACACAGGTCAGCAAAGCTGAGATCAGCATTACGCAAATCAGCACTTTGAAAATTAGCGCTGAATAGGTTGGCCCGCTGTAATTGACAGTTGCGTAAATCGGCACGAAATAGGTTCGCTTGTGTCAGGTCTACATCTGTCAAATTTACGGACTGAAATCTGGTATTACTGAGTTCAGCTCCATGCAGGATGGCTTTTTGCAGATTGGCTCGACCTAAGTTGGCATAAGGCATGTAAATACGGCTTAAGTTACTTCCTTGAAAGTCAGCATCTTGTAAATTGCATTCAAAGAGGTAAGCCTGACTCAAATCTACTTCCCGAAAATCTCGTCGGCCACTAGCGTATTCAGCTAACAGCTCCTCAGCACTCATCCTACGCATACTAAAAGCTTTTTGGGCACACAACTACCACCTCCCCTAAGGAAGATGGAACTGCTCATTCAAAACAGAAGTTAAGTATTTGTACTTATTTGCAATAGTTTATGAAACACAAGCAGCTTCAGCGCTAAGGTTAACGTTCTTTTTAGATTTGCGGATTTCTTGAAGCGATCGCTCAGCCGAGCCGACCCAACTTGCCGTAGAGCATTCAGCAGAACATTCTTAACTAACTTAGAAGAAATCGCGATGCAGTAGTCATTTCGGCGCTAATTCGCCTACTCTCAAAGAGAACCCTGTAATTTCACAGGGGCGTAACCCTCATTGCGTTGAGTATGCAAGTTAGCCCACCCCTGTCTACTACCACAACTGCTTCTGATACTCGCTACACGGTGACTCTAGATGTCAGTGGGATGAAGTGTGCAGGCTGTGTCAAAGCAGTCGAAAATCAGCTTGTTCAGCACCCTGGTGTTGTTTCGGCAACTGTCAACCTGGTGACGGAGGTGGCGACGGTAGAGTGTGAGCCAGGACAGGTAGACCCTGCAAAACTAGCAGAGCGGGTGACAGAAATTGGCTTTCCTACTCAACCTCGTGCAGTCGAAGGGACAGCAGGCACCTCTTCTGAGAATCTTCCTGACTTAGCCGAACGGCAGCGGTTAGAAACGCGACAGCATTTCCAGCGGGTGGCGATCGCGGCAACCTTGCTGCTGCTGTCCACGATCGGGCATCTTGACCACTTTAGTTGGGGTACGATTCCTCTCCTTAGCAATATTTGGTTTCATTTTGGGCTGGCAACCCTAACGCTGATCTTTCCCGGCCGCCCAATTTTGATAGATGGCTGGAAAGGGCTGCGGCACAACATTCCTAATATGAATACGCTGGTTAGCTTGGGCACGCTTACGGCTTACACAGCTAGCACGGTGGCGCTGTTTTTTCCGCAGTTGGGCTGGGAGTGCTTTTTTGATGAGCCAGTGATGCTGCTGGGCTTCATTTTGCTGGGACGAACGCTAGAGCAGCAGGCTAGAAGCCGAGCGGCGATCGCCTTTCAGTCTCTACTGGCGTTGAAGCCGACCTTGGCGAGGTTGATTAAGGACACAGGCGAACGGACAACGCAAATCTCTGAGCCTGCACCCGAATCTTCTGCTGTTTTTGCTTTGCATCCTGAAAATAGCATTGAGATTCCTGCTGAGCAGGTGCAGGTTGGCGCATGGCTACAGGTTTTGCCGGGCGAAAAAATTCCGGTCGATGGCGAGGTTGTGGCTGGGCAGACGACGGTCAATGAAGCGATGTTGACGGGTGAAGCAATGCCCGTATTAAAGCAGCCCGGTAATCTAGTAATAGCTGGCAGCTTGAATCAATCGGGTGCGATCGCCCTGAAGGCAACTCGTACAGGCAAAGACACGACGCTATCGCAAATCATTGCCCTGGTTGAAGCAGCTCAAACCCGTAAAGCCCCGATTCAGCGATTAGCTGATACCGTTGCTGGATATTTTACCTACGGTGTGATGGCGATCGCGCTGTTGACCTTCTTGTTCTGGTATTTCGTTGGCATTCCCCTATGGGGTGGGGAATGGGGAATGGGGAATGGGCAATGGGTCATGGGTGGACATGGTGGAATGGCGCATTCGTCGATGGCTCAGGCTGTGTCGGCGGCATCTCCGCTGCTGTTGAGCTTAAAGCTGGCGATCGCGGTTCTGGTAATTGCCTGCCCCTGTGCGTTGGGATTGGCTACACCGACGGCAATCTTAGTCGGTTCGGGAATTGGGGCTGAGCGAGGCTTACTGATTCGAGGCGGTGATGTGCTGGAAAAGGTGCATCAGTTGCAGACCGTTGTATTCGACAAGACTGGCACCCTGACCACTGGGCAGCCAATCGTGACAGACTGTTTGCCGCTATCAGAGATTTCGGAGGCTGGTCTACTGGAGGTTGCAGCAGCAGTTGAGCGCGGCGCACGACATCCTCTGGCTGAGGCGATTCAGCAGCAGGCACAGCAGCAAGGAGTTGCATCTTTGCCTGCCCAAAACTTTTATACTGAGCCAGGATTTGGGGTGTCTGCTCAAGTGGCGGGACAACAGGTCGTTTTAGGTACTCAAAGTTGGCTGACTCAGCAGTCGGTTGAGGTGACTGATGCGGCTCAACAGCGATCGCAAGTCTTGGCAGCAGCAGGCAAGACGGTTGTGTATGTAGCGATAGAGGGCCAATTAGCGGGGCTAATTGGCGTTCAAGATACGCTGCGCCCGGATGCAAAAGCAACGGTCGAGCGGCTTCGACAAATGGGGTTGCGGGTGGTGCTGTTAACAGGCGATCAGCGAGCGGTGGCTGAGGCGATCGCCATTCCTCTCGGATTGGTAGCTGAAGATGTGCTGGCAGAGGTACGACCCGACGGTAAAGCAGCGGCGATCGCCCAAATCCAGGCTGAAGGACAATTTGTCGCAATGGTGGGTGATGGCATTAACGATGCTCCAGCCTTGGCTCAGGCAGATGTAGGAATTTCGCTCAACTCAGCGACCGACGTGGCGATTGAGGCGGCTGAAATTGTGCTGATGCGCGATCGCCTGATAGATGTCGTCGAGTCAATCCAGCTCAGCCGTGCTACCTTCAATAAAATTCGTCAGAATTTGTTTTGGGCATTCGCCTACAACACTCTGGGTATTCCGATTGCGGCAGGGGTTTTGTTACCCTCTTTAGGAGTAATTCTTAGTCCTGCTACAGCGGGAGCGTTCATGGCGTTTAGTTCTGTTAGCGTAGTCACTAACTCTCTGCTGCTACGCCGCACTACCCGCAATATCTAGTAGTTTTTGAGAATGCAGACGTTAACGGGAATTAACTCTAAATGTAAGCGTCTGGCAGTTAGACTAATCTGAGAATCAAGGGCAATCCGGCTGAGAGACTTGAACTCTAGATCAGAAATGGATATAACTACGGTTAAACAATTTCGGAAACTCTGAAGTTTGTCCCTCTGCGGAATCCATAGCACGAATTGAGTAGAGAAAGTAAGCTAATTCAGCAAGCTTAACTGGGTTGTAACAGAAGAACGGCATCTAGCTTCATAAATATCAACTTCCAACCTGGCACCTCTTTCCCTGGTTTTCTGTCCTAACTCGTTAGTCACGCTAGCAATTTCTCAATGGCTTCAAAACCGCGACAAATCCATCTGTTAATCATTGAGGATGATAAGGGTCGTCAAGAATATCATCTAGATGGCTCGACTTACTCGATTGGCAGAGATCCAAGTTGTGATATTCGGCTTGTTTCGCATTTTGTATCGCGTCATCATGCCACCCTTAAACGGGTGATGCATGACGATGACACCTGCTCCTACCAGATCGTGGACGGCAACTTCAAGGGAAAGCCTAGCTCTAACGGTATTTTTATCAATGGGCGCAGGCTACCCAAGCGAGACTTGCAGCACGAAGACAAAATCGTTTTCGGACCACAAGTCTATGCAATTTACTATTTACTCAAGCGGGATGCAATTATGACGATTCCTCCGGGCGAGTTTGATGACATTACCTTGATCAACCCGCGCACGGCAGGTGAGCTTGAAGATGCTGCTCGTTAACGATAGAACCGCAAACTTCAGACAGCTCAATCTTGACGGTCTAATTTCAACAATTTTCGACGATTCACCTTTGCTGAAGTAGTTCTACTTTGCATTCACCCTTGGGTCAAATTAAGGGGAATTTCAATGCTTGTTTACACTACTTAGCCTAAACATTGGCTTGAAAGGGGTTTGACCGTTTAAACTGGGCTGGTAGTTACAAGTAATCGATAAGTCAGGATAAAAGTTCTTTACTTTTCGGTTCAGCCGTTTATTCCAGGTCTACCTATTTGGCAAATTCTGTGTTCCTGAAATATATTTAGTCGCACTACCGATTTTTCAATGGCTTCAGAACCACACCAAAACCATTTACTGATTATTGAAGACGACAAGGGTCGGCGGGAGTTTACTCTAGACAGCCCCGTCTACTCGATTGGTCGAGATCCCAAGTGCGATATTCGATTGGTTTCTCAGTTTGTCTCTCGTCGTCATGCCACGCTTGTACAGCTTCCCAATGAGGATGGCAGCTACTATTACCGAATTGTGGACGGCAATCTTAAGGGCAAGCCAAGCGCTAATGGCTTACTGATCAATGGACGAAAGTTACAGGCGCATGATCTGACAGACGAAGATAAGATCGTGTTTGGCCCAAATGTTCATGCCATCTATTACTTGCTTAAGCGAGACGCAATTTCTACGGTGCCGCCCGATGAGTATGATATTACTTTGATCAGCCCTGGCATGGTTGGAGATCCTGAGGACTAAGGATTAAAAATTTAAACTAAGCGAGTTCAGGCATTAATGCCTGAACTATTTTTATGCTTGTTTTTAGGACAACTTGAGGCAATGTTTAACAGCGGTATTAAAGCTTGCCCGTTTTTTGACTTAAATTAATGCACTTTAATTGATGCATTTAGCTTGCGGCACTTTCAACCAAGTGCCACTTTCCGTTATTGGCGATCGCCTGGTTGACCAGGTCAAACATCTGCCGACAGTGATTGTTTGTCTGTAAAGGCAATTCCTCGTTTTTGACCACAAAACTCATCCGCACCTCTTCCTCAGTGGTCGGAAATCTGTCGATCAGCACTTCTACCGTCACTAATTTGGCAAAGGAAACACCACCCGGCACTTCACGCGCCATCAGATAGTCTCCTGTGTCATAGATCACATCCAAATTACACGAGGTTAGGATGTCGGTCAGCAACTGCCGAAGGTGCTCAAAGGGAACTTCGATTGTAAATAGACTTGTGTAGCGAGCCATAGGAAACCCCGGGCGTGCGACAACGTAAACAACTCATACGAGCCTGAATTCAAGATTATAGTCAAGAGTCAGACATAACAAAAGCAAAATCAGGTTTTTCCCGATATTTGCTGAATGGCTTGAAGCCACTTATAGCATACTAGCCCCTGATCCTTATGAATAGGGATGTGGAAAACAGGCGAACAAACTCTAATAGACATCCCCCTTTTGGGGGAGATTTGCCTTGCAAATTGTCTGGCTGCTCTAGAGACAATTCAAGGGCTATAAAAAACTTACATTCATCAAGCTTGCTCTTCAGGCTACTAATTAATTTAATTAGCAGCAAGTTTCTAAAGAATTTAGGTTCTTTCGATCGGTTAAGCTACTACTTCTGTATGACCTTAGCGAAAATTGTTCAACTACGCTTCTGTCTAGTTGCTGAAGCTAGTGGACTGAGGGCTGATGAATTTAAACAAGTGCTGATGATCAAATGCAAGGCAAACTAATCGTGTTTGAGGGAGTGGAAGGGAGTGGAAAAACAACGCAACTGCAGCGATCGCAGTCCTGGTTGCTGGATAGCCCTTGGTTCAACCGGCTACAAACTCAAGGTTACGTTTCTCACCTGGTTGTCACTCGGCAACCGGGCGGTACTAATTTGGGGCAGTCAGTTCGCCAACTTTTGCTGCATTCGTCCCAATCCCCGATTCAAGATCGGGCTGAGCTATTGCTCTATGCAGCCGATCGCGCCCAGCATGTCGAAGAGTCGCTAAGACCCCAGCTTCAGCAGGGAGCGCTGATTCTATGCGATCGCTACACTGATTCCACAGTGGCTTACCAGGGCTATGGGCGGGGATTGGACTTAAACCTGATTCAGCAGCTTAATCAAGTTGCCACAGGGGGCTTAGAGAGCAACCTAACCCTGTGGTTTGATCTGGATGTAGAGCAAGGGTTAGCGCGTACTAAACTCCGGGGTACTGCCGACCGGATCGAGCAAGACAGTCTGGCATTTCATCAACGGGTGCAGCAGGGCTTCACCGAACTAGCTCGCGCCAACCCCAACCGAATTGTGCGGATCGATGCGAGTCGCAGCGAAGCGGAAGTCAGTGAACAAGTTCAGGCGGTGTTACAGAGATGGTTAATGCAGTGGTATCCAGCGCTTTTACTCCACTCATAGGTCAGGCTCCAGCAGTTGAGCTACTGACCCGTGCGGTGGTGCAGAACCGCATTGCTCCCGCATACTTATTTGCTGGCTCACAGGGGGTCGGGCGCAGTTTGGCGGCACGATGCTTTGCTGAATTACTGCTGTTTAATCCGCAGAAGTCTACTGCTTCCCTGCGCCATCGCATTCAGCAGGGCAACCACCCAGATTTGCTCTGGGTCGAGCCGACCTATCTGCATCAGGGTAAGCTGCTGAGTCCGGCTGAGGCAGCCGAAGCGGGACTCAAGCGCAAGAGTCCACCTGTGATTCGGCTGGAGCAGGTGCGGCAAATTGCTCAATTTCTGGGTCGTCCGCCTTTAGAAGCGCCTCGCTCAGTGGTGGTGCTAAATCAAGCAGAAACGATGGCAGAAGCTGCGGCAAACGGGTTGCTGAAAACGCTGGAGGAGCCAGGACAGGCAACGCTGATTTTGCTTGCGCCCAGCATTGATGCTTTGTTGCCGACGCTGGTGTCTCGCTGTCAGAGGATTCCGTTTTACCGACTGAGCGAGGAAAATCTGACTCAGGTGTTGACTCAAGCGGGACAAGCAGAAATTTTGCAGCAGCCACAGGTGCTAACGATCGCCCAAGGCAGTCCCGGAGAGGCGATCGCCAGTTGGCAGCAGCTCCAAGCTATCCCCTCAGAATTGCTCGACGCAGCCACCCAGATTCCTCGTTCGGTGCGGGCAGCTTTAGAATTGGCGCGGCAAATTGACAAAACGTTAGATACTGAAACCCAGCTTTGGCTGATTACCTATCTTCAGCATCGCTACTGGCAGGCTCAAGCTAAGCCAGGTTTGTTGCAGCAGCTAGAAACAGCCCGTCGTCACCTCTTAAACAGCGTCCAGCCGCGTCTGGTTTGGGAGGTGACGCTGATGGCAATGGTGGATCTCTAAACAGGGTTTCTAACTTGCCCTTTCTAACTTGCCCCTGCGAAAGATGGCAGTCTTATACAAAAAGGCTACTCTGCCGAGGTACGTCAAAGTACCTTGTGGCCAACCATTTGAGGAGCCGTTTTATGAAGGGATTGAAAGGCAAAAATGTTTTGGTGACGGGGGCAACGTCTGGAATTGGGCAAGCGATCGCCGTTCGGTTTGCTCAGGAAGGGGCAAACGTCGCGCTCAACTACCGCAAAAGCCCAGAAGATGCAGAACAAACGCAAGCCATGATTGACGACGTGTGCAGTCAGGTCAAAGGCTGCGGAGTCAAGGATTTTCCGGTGCAGGGAGATGTCTCCAAAGAGGAAGACATCATCGAAATGGTAGACGAAGTAGTTGGGCAGTTGGGCAGCCTTGACATTCTTATCAACAATGCCGGTATTCAAACCGAGTCACCTTCTCACGAAATCGAAGCGGCTGACTTTGACCGAGTGCTGAATGTGAACCTGCGTGGAGCCTATCTTTGTGCCAGACAAGCCTTGAAACATTTTCTGGCGCACCAACGACCTGGAGTGATCATCAACGTCTCCAGCGTCCATGAAATTATTCCTCGTCCCCTCTACTTGAGCTACTCGATCAGCAAAGGAGGCATGGAGAATATGACCCGTTCGTTAGCGCTGGAATACGCCGATCGCGGAATTCGGGTGAATGCGATCGCTCCTGGTGCAACGATTACTCCGATTAACGAGTCCTGGGTTAACGATTCTGAAGAAAGGGCGATCGTAGAGAGTCACATCCCAATGGGACGGGCAGGCACCGCTGAAGAAATGGCAGCAATTACAGCATTCTTAGCGTCCGATGAAGCAGCCTATGTGACTGGGCAAACACTGTTTGTAGACGGTGGACTGACTCTTTACGCCGATTTCCGCACCCCTTGGTCGGCCTAAAAAATTAGGGGCGAACGGTCAACGTTAGAAAGCGTAAGGGCGAACGGCAGTTCGCCCCCACCGTACAAAATTGGTAGGTTGGGTGAAGCAAAGTGGAACCCAACATCCCCAGGACATTGAATTTCATTCTTCAACTCAATCTACGCAAGTTATTTAATCTTGGTTTCTTAAGCGATCTCAAGCAACTGGATGTCGAAGGTTAAATCTTCCCCAGCGAGCGGGTGGTTTGCGTCCAGCGTAATTTGTGAATCAGAAACGTCAGTTACTACAACGGGAATGGTTTGTCCGGTTTGCTGGCGGATTTGCAACTGTTGGCCGACCCCAACCTGCATATCTTCGGGCATCTGCTGCCGATCGACAACCAAGACCATATCTTCGCGATGCTCCCCATAGGCTTGCTCCGCCGCAATGTGCTCAGTTTTGGATTCGCCAGGGGTCATCCCAATGACAGCCTGCTCAAATCCAGGAATGAGGCTACCTGTGCCGATGGAAAACTCTAGTGGCTCACGATTGACCGAAGAATCAAAAACTGTGCCGTCCTCTAGCTTGCCTGTGTAGTGAACCTTTACAGTGTCACCTTGCTTTGCGTGTGTCATGGACTCTTCTCCTTGTCCTGGAGTTTTTGAACGTCGAAACATTCCAACCACCTTAACGAAGGAAGTGAATAATTCCTAGTTGCGTTAATGTCAATTTAAAGAGTTGCGTAGTCTGGATGTCGTTAGATGTGCTTATTCTCACCTAGCGGGCACATCGGTTTATTCTAAGGCTGAGCTTCTGCGAATTGGAAATGCTTATGCTACTTGAGTTAAGGGTAGCTAACAGTGTCTTGACAGAACGCTGATATTTCTTGAGGTCCTGCTCATTTTTGCTTGAAACAAAGGGGGTTGAGCCGCTTCATTGCCAAACTGACCACCCGTGAGCTTGATTTATCCTGGTTGACTGACAAAACTCCCGAAACTATGGGCGTATCGTAGGTTGGGTGAAGCGAATGCGTAACCCGACAGAATCCAGGTGGGTGTTCGGTTTCACGTTGTTTTACCCAACCTACATCAGAAGATTTGTCAGTCAACCAGCTTTATCTGTGGTCAGGCTGGCTTCACTTCTGACTAAGCTGGCTTCACTTCTGACTAAGCTGGCTTCGTCGTTGGATAGGCTAACCTCACTTCTGACTAGGCTAGCTTCACTTTTGACTAAGCTATCTTCACGGTTCATTGGGCTGGCTTCGTCGCTGGCTAGGCTGGCTTTGCTATTTGTTGAGTTGGCTTCGATTTAGGTTGAGTCAGCTAGGAAAAGAGTTAGTGGTAATTGCACGAACCTTGGACTTAGCCAGGAACTACAAGCTGTTTTTGCCGATAAATTACTGACGAATTCCTGTGTGCGGGTAGTGTGCCGATGTCGTTACAATCCCAAAGGGAAACAAACCACTGAGGAGTATGCAGGACGCGGACGTAATTGTAATTGGTAGCGGTGTGGGTGGACTGGTCGCTGGGGCATTGCTGTCGCGTTATGGGCGAAAGGTTTTGGTGTGTGAGAGCCATGCAATTCCGGGTGGTGCGGCTCACAGTTTTTCACGGCAGGGGTTTCAGTTTGATTCTGGGCCGTCGTTTTACTGTGGACTGAGCGATCGCCACTCTCTTAATCCCCTGCGTCAGGTACTCGATGCCTTGGAGGAGCCAGTAGCCGCTGTTCCCTATGACCCACTCGGTCACTACCATTTTCCTGATGGCACCTTTCCTGTATACGGCAATGCAGAGCGCTATCGATCAGCGATCGCCCAGGTCACACCTTCCGGGGCGCAGCAGTTCGCCAAATTAGAACAGCGGCTGCTTTCGCTCTATGAAGCGCTGCGCGAAATTCCTACTTTGGCACTACGGGCAGACCTAAATTTGATTCCGGTGCTGTTGAGTCGTTATCCGTTGGCATTGCTGAAGCTATTGCCCCAGCTTGGCGTAATTCAAGGATCGGTTGGGGATTTAATGGATCAAGCGGTGCGCGATCCCTGGGTGCGGCGACTGATCGATCTGGAATGTTTTTTGCTGTCGGGGCTAAAGGCGCACGGCACGATCGCCCCTGAAGTTGCTTTTATGTTTGGGGAGCGATCGCACTCTGTAATTGATTACCCGGTGGGCGGCAGTGGGGCGATCGTGCAGGCACTCGTGCGTGGACTGGAGCGCTGGGGCGGCAAACTGCGGCTAAATGCTCACGTTGAAGAAATTCTAGTTGAACAGGGCAAGGCAGTTGGAATTCGGCTCAAGTCAGGAGAAACGCTCAAAGCGCCCATCGTGATCTCCAACGCGACTCTGTGGGACACCTACACCAGACTATTGAAGCCCGAACACTTACCTGCCGATTACCGTCGTGCGGCACTCGCCACGCCAACAGTGGATAGCTTTATGCACCTGCACCTGGGAATTCGGGCAGACGGACTGGAAGACTTGACGGGACACCATGTGGTTGTCCACAGTGCTGAGCAGGACATCACCGTCCCCGGAAACACCTGCATGATTTCGATTCCCTCGGTGTGGGATGCTAGCCTTGCGCCAACAGGACATCATGTAATTCATGCCTACACCTTGGAGCCTTACACGAACTGGCAACGGGGCGAAGGCTATGAGGCGCAAAAGCAGGAGCGATCGCAATCTCTCTTTCAGGCGATAGAGCAAGTGATTCCCGATGTGCGATCGCGAATTACTCTAGAGCTAATCGGTACGCCGCTGACCCATGCTCGGTTTTTGCGTCGGCATCAGGGGACATACGGTCCGGCGATCGCTGCGGGACAGGGGATGTTTCCCAGCAATCAGACCCCAATTCCTGGACTTTATCGTGTCGGTGACAGCACCATGCCTGGAATCGGCGTTCCAGCGGTAGCCGCTTCTGGGATTCTCTGCGCTAACACGCTGGTCAAGCCGCAGCAAACCGCAGAGTTGCTTCACTAATTCAGTCAGGGTTGCAGTGTTAAATTCGCTTATTGTTGATTTTCGGGGTGAACTGGCTGCTCTCAGTGCAGCCTTGATTTGGGCGCTCGCCTCCGTCGTTTACATCAGCTTGGGCAAGCAACTGTCGCCGCTGGTGCTGAATCTGAGCAAAAGTGCGATCGCCGTTGTACTGATTTTGCTGACGCTAGGACTGCGCGGTGATTTTTTGCCTGATACAACTCCTGCGGCTGTGGGGTTGTTGATTCTAAGTGGAGTAATCGGAATTGGGTTTGGCGATACGGCTTTTTTTGAAGCGCTGAATTGCCTCGGAGCTAGACGCTGTTTACTGATGGAGGCACTGGCACCCCCGCTCACAGCGCTACTGGCGCTGATCTTCTTAGGCGAACAATTAACCGCTTTGTCTTATTTGGGAATTGGACTGACAGTTGCAGGCGTTTCCTGGGTGATCGTGGAACGGGTGCCCGATAGAGTGGAACGTTTATCCGACAGAGGGCAAGGTAACTTTCGTCTGCTGCGAGGCATAGGGTTTGGCATGATTGCAGCTTTGGGGCAGGCAGGCGGTTCTGTGATGTCTAGAGCTGCTCTGGCAGGAACGGAAATTAGTCCGCTCTGGAGTTCGTTGATTCGGCTGGTGGCGGGGGTAGTAGTGCTGTTGGTCTGGGCAGTGATTCAGCAGCGTGGCAAGCAGGGTTTTCGACCGCTGCGATCGCCCCGTTTGCTAGCAATTCTGACCCTTGCTGCATTCTTCAGTACCTATCTGGCGATTTGGCTTCAGCAAACCGCTTTCAAATTTACTGCCGCTGGGATCGCTCAAGCGCTCAGTGCTACTAGTCCGCTGTTTGTGATCCCCGTGGCGATGTGGATGGGCGATCGCGTCAGTCCACGAGCAATCTTGGGCGTTTTGATCACTTTGGGCGGGGTTTGGCTGCTGTTTGGGTAATGATGCCAGCGCTAATTTGGGAAATAAAGGCGATCGCTCCTGGTCAGATTAGTTGCACAATGCTACCTAGAATTGCTGTAAAGCAGATTTAGTCGCCGCTGTGCCGTTTCTAACGCAGCTTCGGGAGTGCTTTGTCCTAGTAGCGTTGCCTCGATCGCCCTTCCCAGGTTCTCAGAAACCCGGCTGTAGCCTGCAAAAATGGGGCGCGATCGCCCATTCTCAGCCTGCTTAAGAAACACGTCAACGGCGGGTTGCTCAGCAATGAACTCCTGATAGGGCTGACTTTGGCGCGATCGCAAATTTACGGGCAAGTAGCCTGTACCAATTGCCCATTGGGTTTGAAACTGCTCACTGGCGACAAATTCAGCAAAGGTAAAAGCGGCTCGTTCGTGGGCGGGTGTGGTGTTAAAGATAAACAAGTTTTCTCCGCCGACGCTGGTTGCTGCTCTTTCCTGCACTGGGATTGGCATTACTGCAAAATCGACTCCGGTTGCTTGAAGCTGACCCAGTGTCCACGGGCCAGTCAACTGCATGGCGACTCGTCCGGCCAAAAAGCCATCTAGCTCATAACCGCGTTCGGGCTGCGAGAGAATCGCTGAGCCGTCGTCGATCAGGTCGCGCCAGAAGTGGAGAGCGGCGATTGCCCCCGGATTCACCAGATCCAAATCAGCCGCATCGTCAGCGGTAATGTCACCGCCAGCACTCCACATAAACGGCAGCCAGTTAAATACCGTCCATTCCCCTTTTCCCAGAGGTAGCAGGATACCGTGCTGCGTTTGCCCATTCACCTGGCGAGTCAGCGTTTTAGCAACCTGCCGGAATTCTTCCCAAGTCGTCGGTAGCTCAGTAATTCCTGCCGCTTCAAACAAACTGGGACGGTAGAAAACTCCTACGTTGTTTGTCCCAAATGGCACAGACCAGGTGTGTCCCTCTAGCTGCATCGACTCAAACAGCGCCGGATCGATCTGTTCCTTGATGGGCGACTCCGCCAACCATTCCTCGATCGGCCGGATCGCTCCCAGTTCGATCAGCTGACCCGTAATCGTTGGCGCGTACCACAGCATGTCGGGCGACGCATTGCCCACGACAGCCGCCAGAATTTTGGGCATTTGCTGGTCACCCTGCCCAACATAGAGCGATTCCACTTGGATGTCTGAATGAGTCTGGTTAAATTCGTCTACCAACTCTTGCAGCACATCTCGGTTGGGTGGCGGGTTAACCCCGTGCCAGAGTGTCAGGTGAATCACGCCATCTGCATCAGGGTCGGTCGCTGCACAGCTCGTTAGAGCAATCAGACAAACACTGAGACAGATGGCAATCAACGCGCTGGCAATGCCAGAAAATACTGTTTTTGGAGACAAAGTCATGCCGATGAAGAAAGTCCATTCCTTTAGAGCTTACGCAACTATGGGTGAAACGGACGAGGCTATGGTTGTGACCCTGTAACTCTTTCTAGACAGCGATCGCCAAGGGCTCATACCGCTCGCCCGGTTGCAAATCAACTACCTGGGTAGAGAGCTGATGCTGGGCTAAGAGCGATCGCAGCTCTTCAATGCTGCCACCTGCGCGCAAGAGCGACTGTAAAATGCCTTCAAATTGGACATCTCCGCCTGCTGCTGTGGGTAAAAGCACTTTGGGCTGTAGCCATTGCACAACCTCTAAAACAGTCTTTTTACCTTGAATGACGGGACCAAGCAGCGGTATTTCTAAAGTGACGACGGGAGTAATCACTACATCAACGGGAGCAAATTCTTTGATCGAAGGGGAGTGGTATCCGTGCGGTTCGTAGTAAAGCTTGGTGCCTGCGGTTAAGTCTTTTAGCAAGTAGCCATTCTCAGTTAGCAGAGGACCGATGGGTGAACCGGGGGTCGCGCGGATTTCCAGATTTTCGACTGCTGTGGTTTTTCCGTGCGCTAGAGTTGTCACCTGGGTATAGCCCAAACCTTGCACAACCTTTGCGGCACTGGGAGAAGCAACGACGGGTATTTGGCGATCGAGCCGCTCAAGTGTGGCGGGATGGGCGTGGTCTTCTAGCCCCTGGGACAGCAAAATCAGATCAATGGAGTCAGGAATGGGGCGAGGCGATCGCCGCTCTCCCTTAAACAGCCAGTTCATATTGCCAAACACTAGCGGACCAACTAGCCAGGGATCAAGCAAAACTCGCTTTCCGCCCATCTCAATCAGCCAGGAATTGCTGTCTAACCAGGTTAAGTGCATAACGCTTTCGTGAAGTAACTGACTCTATTGTAAGGAATTGTTACGACGTGTCATAGCCAGTTACCGACCATGACGTAAGGTGCCCAGTAGAAGGGATGTCGGCGGAAGCGTTCAATTTCCAAGATGGAGAGCTGAGCGCGGCGCAGGGCTTCGGCTTTGGTAACGGTGTTGTTTGCCAGTTCGGAATAAAAGCGGCTCATTAGCAGAGCGGTTGCCTCATCGCTGACCTGCCATAGAGTTGCCAGGGTGCTGCGTGCGCCTGCTCTGACAGCTACTCCGGCTAGTCCCAGTGCGGCTTGGCGATCGCCCACCGCCGTTTGGCAAGCACTGAGAACGAGTAGCTCAATCGGTCTTGCGTTGCCTAAGTCAGTGGCTTGCAGCAGACTATTAAGCTGGTTGAGATTAATTCGGTCGTCCCAGGTGAGAATGAAAGTTTCGGTTAGCTCCGAGCTAAATTTGCCGTGCGTTGCCAGATGAACCACAGGTGCCGGGGCTGAGTTAATCGCCTGCTGAAATGCGCTGCTGGTAAACTCTTGATTGATCAGGATGCGACTGGGAACCTCCGACTGAATCTGCTCTAGCTCCGGCAAAACGTTGGGCAATGCTGAGAATCCCTGCCGTGACTCAGACAGCCCTGCGGTGAGAACGGTGAGCTGCTGGAGTTGAATTGGACGCGGATCAAGCAACTGCAAACCCGGAGTCAGGGCAACGCTGTACTGCTCAATTAGAAATTTTTCACCATCGTTCAGTACCGCCATTGGAATATTTCGCAGCACGCCATCCGGGACAAACACCAGGGTTTTCACCCCGCTGGCTGCTAGATCTGCCTCGACGGGGCGAATCAACCAGTCGTAAACCTGTTGGGAAAGCTGCAAAAACTGGCGACTGGTGCGAACGACAAGCGCTTGGCGCAACCGTCCTACGACGCTTTCTACTTCGCTGTTGGAAAGGGGCGTGCTGTAGTGGCGTAAGGTTTGTCCTGGTAGGCTAATGACAACTTCTAGCCGATCTGCCAGCAGAATTGGGTAGATTACGGCGGCACGGCGATCGATTTCGTCGATTTGGATAGGTTGGGCATCCAGGCAGGCTTCACGCAAAAAATTGTCTAGCTCTGCCAGTTGCAGCGATTCGATTACGGTTCGGGCTTTCTCTAAATTTGCCGGATTCGCATCGCCGCTGCCCGGCTTCAGCAGCAGGCTGACCAGTTCTCGGTGAATTGGTTCGATGCTTTCCTGGAAAGAAAGCTGCACCTCTGGATTAATCGCAACCAAATCATTTCGCAGCGTTTGCAGGGTGCTAACGGCTTCGCTGTAGGCGGCGATCGCCCCTGCATATTTCTGGCTTTCCGTCCCTTCGGTATCAGCCTGAGCTTTGAGAATTCGTCCTAGCTGCCACTGCCAGCGATAGGCAATGTCTGAGGCTGAGGCATTTTGCGCCAGGCCTAATGCTTGCTCGGTTAGGTCGGTGGCGATCGCCCACTGCTGGGTCTGCTCATACAGTGCCCCCAAGCTGCCCAGGGCAAAAGATTCGGCTCTAGTGTCTGCTAAATTCTGAGCTTCAGTGCGAGCAATACTTAAGAGTTGAGCGGGATAGGTGTTGGGCTGTGTGGATTCCGTCTGTCCCAAATGGCTCAAAGTTTGAGCAAAGTTGACCTGAGCGTAAATCTTGGCGCGGCTAGTGGGTAATTCACCTAACTGAGATTGGATTAGTGGGATCAGAGCTTGTGCCGCTGGAATCTGGTCGGTTTCAACGAGCAAACTGAACTGGTTGATTTGTGCCTGGACGCGGGTCAGGTTAGAAGGGGAGGTGGCGATCGCCTGCCGATAAAACTCCAGAGCAACTTCTAATTCCTGCTGAGCACGGGCAGTGTTACCTAAACTAAATTGTGCGGCTGCGATCGCTTCTGAATCTTGCAACCGTTCTGCAACGGACAGGCTGGACTGCAACACCTCACGGGATTGGGGCAAATTTCCGCCTACCCGCAGTGCATCGCCCAGGCTTCGTAACCCCACCGCTTTGGTTAAGGAATCGGGCTGTTCCTCCAGCGTTTGCGTCAGTGGCGTGAGTAGGGCGATCGCCCGTCGATAAAATCCTAACGACTGTAGCGCTTGGGACTGATTGATTTGGCTCCGCAGCGCAGCAACCTGATCCCCAAGCTCCTGATAGATTGTCGTTGACTGCTCCCAGGTGGCAAGGGCGGCTTCTGCCTGACCCTGACTCAACTGCAAACGTCCTTGAATGTCGAGCGATCGCGCCAATGCTGCCTGATAGTTGGGCTCATCGTTTGACTCCAGCAAGCTGAGACTGGAAGCGATCGCCTCCGTTGCCGCTCCCCAGTCTCCCAACTGCTGATAGACCAGCGACAAATTTCGCAGCGCCATCGCTTGACCCAGCGGATTTCCCGTTTGGTAGGCGGCGATCGCTTGCTGAAGCACTGCCACCGCTTCGCTCAACTGCCCCGCTTCATATAGACGTTGCCCTTGCTGCACCAGGCTTTCAGCCTGTACTAGCTCAGTGGGGAAACCTTGCCTCTGACCGGGCAAATCTTGCCCAACAGCAGCAGTTCCCGGCAATTTGGCAATCGGGAAGACAATGACACAAAGGGCCGTCAGAATAGCCAGCAGAAAGTAACGGGCGATCGGGGCAGTTGAGAGGATGCGATTGCCCTTTCCCCTTTCCCCGCTCAAAATGGCGTGTAAACGATCGAAAAATAAATTCCGCTTTCCTGCCATGTCACGTCCCTAGAGTCAACTGAAACCAGCGGAAGCCCAAAATCAATCCGAGCGGTAAAGCGATCGCCCTGCCGCCACTGCAAACCTGCACCCAAGCCAATCAGCGTGTTCGGATCGGGATCTTCACTGCCCGAATTCCAACCCGTGCCGATGTCGAAAAATGGCACCACTTGCAGCAGTCCGTCGATGTCGCGGACTCTCCAAATGGGCAGACGCACCTCCGCCGACAACAGCGCGCCGTTGTCAGTGAGTAGAAAATCTTGCCGATAGCCCCGCACGGTTTGCTGACCACCGATGCCAAACTGCTCCAGCGGCACTACACCCTCATCTGCAAGCTGAATGTCTGCTCGCACCAGCAGCAGCGTATCGGGTGCCAGCAACCGCACATATTGCCCCTGTCCTCGCCAGGAAAAAAAGCGGCTGTCGGGTGCATTTTCGTTAACGGTGGAGTCAAGCGCATCCAGTCCCAGGCTAAATTGCGATCGCGCTGCCCACACTTGGCGGCTCTCCTGACGCGTCCATTCCTGGGAAAATCGCAAAGCTGAAACCCGTGTCCTTCCCTGCTCGTCTGCCCCCAGAGAAGGAAAGGGAAGTGGTTCTCCGATTAGTTCTTCCAAAAATTCGCTCTCACTTTCGCGGCGAGAGGCGGTCAGGCTCAGGGCAAATTCTTCAGTTGGTGTGAGGGTGAGCGGTTGGCGATAGGTAATTTCGTAGTAGCGCGACTCTGACTGAATATCGAGAAAGTTAAACGGATCTTCGATCACTTCGCTCGACGTGGTGCCATAGCTAAAGTTGAGCGTGCCGTTACGAGGATTTAGCGGCAATGTGTAGTTGGCATCCAGTCCATCGCTACCTTCAGTGTTGCTGTAGCCAATGCTCAAGCCATCGCCCAAGCCAAGTAAATTTGCCTCACTCACCTGGATACGACGGCGAACGCTGCCAACGGTGGGCGATCGCCCATTGTCTAACGCTAGCTGCACCCCAAAGGTGTCTGCCTCTGTTACTTCCACCTGGAGCAGACTGGTGCCCGGACGCAAACCCGCCGATAGCTCTGCTGAAATGTTTTGAATCAGCGGGTCAAGTTGCAGTAGTTGCAGTCCTTCTAGCAATCGAGGAACGTTGAGCGGTGGCTCAGCCGCCAGCTCCAATCGTTCTCTAACGTAGCTGGAGTTGAGACGGCGATTTCCGGTTACGACAATCTCTTCGAGGCTGCCTTCAATCACCTGAATGGTTACGACTCCATCCTCCAAAGTCTGAGGTGGAATCAGTGCCCCAGAGGTGACGTAACCCGCGTCAATATACAATTGTGTCACTGCCGATCGCGCCTGAAGCAATTCGGCAAAGGAAATGGGGCGATTGGTGAAAGGCGCAGTTGCAGCCGCTAGCGTTTCTTCATCAAAAACGGTGCTACCAACCACCTCAAAAGCACTGACCGTGATTGTTTCTGGCAATTCTCCCGGTAGCTCGTCCGGGGCAGGCGCGGGAGGTGTTTCCAGTAACTCTTCGGGCGGCGGCAGGAGTGGAAGCGGTTCAGGCTCGGGCAACGGTTCCACGGAAGGTGGCTCAGGAACCTGGGCTAACTCAATTGGCTGATGGGCATCATTTACCCTCGTCTCCAACTCTTCTTCGTTGAGAGAAGGAAGCCAAAATTCTGGTTTCCCCTCTTGAGTGGGGAATGAATTTGCTTTGGGTAACTCAGCCTTTGCTGAAGTATCGGGAATTACCTGGGCGATCGCCCGCGCAGCAAAATTTAGCTGAATAGGATGACCTGCTTCAGATAGCTCAATTGAAGTGGTTCCCACTACAACAAACGCCAGACCGCTGAGGTAGTGCGATCGCCATTGCCAACCGCTGCGAGGCATTTTTCCTCCCACTGGTTCCCAGTATCTAAATGAACCTCAGTACCATCGCTATCAGAATAAACGCGGAAGGCAGAGTTCGTATAGAGGGAAGAGGTAAGAATTTTGGTGTTCTTAAGCTGCAGCGACGGCAATAGCTGTTGATTAGCCCTTGGCGCGTCCAAACCGCTTCCTTAAACCCCAGCCCAGACCTAACACGCCTAAGCCCAAAGCGGTTCCTGGCTCTGGTACGGGTTCTGGCTCTGCGTCTGGATCGGTCACGTCCACTTCAACGACTTCTACTCGATCAATCAAGCACAGATCGTCTGGACCAGACAGTTCTCCAAAAAACTCGAAGAAGGACTGGCTCGGCACTAAATTACCTTGAGGGGGGCGGGTAGGCGGCACATCTGGGTTTTCCAAATTATCATCAAAAGTGAGCACGAAACTCGCCCAGTCAGGCTCAGTGTCAGCTGTACAAGTTTGAGAGTTTGAATTTTCGTTTGCTGTGAGTGGGAGTGCAAACGATGTTCTCCTGGGAGCCCTACGACGAATTACCCTTGCCGGACGTACCCGAAGGATATAGCTGTCTAAATCTATAAATGCCTCAGTTGTCTCGCCAAATATCAGATCTGTTTCGTCGCCGCTCTCATCATCAAATATGGTGAGTTTGACATCCGTTAAAGCGTAGGTGCCTCGTCCAACTGCATTATTTAAGTCGGGCGTGTTGGTGAAGAAGGAAAATGATCCAGCAAAAGTGTCACCATTGAAAGTTTCAAAGGTGTCGAAGACATCTTCGCCAAAAGTCCCTGAAAATTCAAATGTGCGTTCGGTGGGTTGCGGAACGGGTGACACATCGGTATCTAGTGTCCAGTTGAGAATGCTGTGAGTGTTTGTCGCTGAGCCAGTTCCCGCGCTGAAGCCAAAGTAGGCTTGTGAACCGACTAGATCAAACAGGTCAATGGTGCTACTAAGCTGTTGCAGAGGAGCCTCATCATTGGCAATGACGATATCAAGAAGGTTAGTGAGTCCGTTGTAGTTGATGTTGGCTGTAAATGTTCCTGCCTGATCAAAATTAAAAGATTCTGGAAGGGTAATCAGGTTTAAAGATCTCACCGAGCCATTGGTGTTTATGCCAACATGATCGTTAGATGAGGAACCATGCACACTTCCTGGATCACCCACTGCAGAATTAACATAAGTATCAAACTCTACCGCCACGCTGGGCGAGATGCCACTATAACCTAACCCACCTCCGCCTACGCCCAAAGCGTTGCTGCCCCTTGGGTCGTTGTGAACCATAAAGGTAAAGCCATCGCCGCTGCCAAAATTATCGTCTCCCTCGCCCGTAATGGAGAAGTCGAAGCGAGTTGAGAAGGAAGTATCTGCCGTAATGCTAAAGGGATTGGACAGGAAAGCACTACCTCTTTGGCTTTGAAGTTCAGGGGTTAGCTGTAAAACATTGTCTACTACTGTTGCACTGCCATTAAACGTCAGGCTTGAGGTATCGGAAAAATCGCTGAAGTCAAAGGTGACTGCTTCGGCGGATGTAGGGAGTGCGACGAGTCCCACCGTTGTACCCGTTGTGGCGATCGCCACTTTAACTATGTCGCGTTTTCTCACGGTAAAGCTCCTTAACAGGATGAAGAGAGGAGATAAAATGTGGATGAGCAAACGCACCAATCTGATGCCATCTGCCAGACGAAGGGCGATCGCAGCAATAGATATCAAAAAGCGCTGTCAGTTAACGCTTTAGGTCAAAGTCTGTTTTTCGTATGGGGTTGCGTTTGCTTGGCGAAACGATGCAATTGGGCGATCGCCTGCCAGAAAAATTAAAAAACTGAAGCGGTAAATGCAGAAGCCTATTGCCGTATACACGGATTCACATATTGCATTTCTACGTCATTTTCACAATATGTTCCAGTGTTAATACTGAGCTTCAGCGAAAGACTACAATTGACTTCGTTCCTTTAAAGCTTTCGTAAACGTCGGAGCTTATGAGTTAGAGGTTGGGGGTTGGGTAAATCTTTGCTAATTCCCAAATCCCAAATTCCTATGACCGACAGGTCGCAGAATTAACCCAGGGAGAATGAGGAACCGCGGTTGCTTGGGCGGTGAGGATGAGTTGACCATTGGAGGCGATCGCCCAGCCTTGAGCTTCTACCAATTCCGTGGAGGCTGATGCAGAATGGGTCGGGGGAATGGGTGAACTTGTGGTTGAAAGGTTGGTGGGTTCTTCCAGCGTTTCCCAATCTGCCAGAATTGCGTCGCTGTTGAGTTGCTCGGTAGGGCTGGGAGGTAAGCCACCCCGTCCAGTGATCGTAAATTCACCGATCTGGTTGGCGATCGCTGTATTTCCGGCTGAGCAACCCTGGGCGACGAGACGGGAGGCATCCACTACATCAGCGGGCAGTTCTGCGGTGCCGCGACTCGGGTCTACATCAGGGCGGTTAATCTCGATTACACCGTCTACGCCAAACTCTGAACTGGCGGTGATGTCGCTGAGTTCGGTCTGCGATTCGCGGGGAGCAATGCCAAACACGCCGATCGCCGTGATGTTGATGTTGCCGCCTTGTCCCTGAAACGCATTGGCGGTGATATCGCTGTTTTCAGAAGCCACTGCCGCCAAAAAGTCTGTGTTGATTGTGATGTTGCCGCCATCTCCGCCTGCCTGTGCCGTGCCTGCGGTAGTGGAAATCTCACTTTCACGGCGCAACACAACTGTATCTGCCAAATTCAGGGTGATGTTGCCCCCTGTAGTGCTGGCAGTTCGAGCAGAAATTAAGCCCCTGTTGAGAAATAGCGAGTTGCCTTCAAGTTGAATATTGCCGCCAACGCCAAATCCTTCACTGCCAACTGCGATGCTTGCCCCGTCTCGAATCAGCACCTGGCGACTGGTGAGAAAAATGCTGCCGCCATTGCCACTAGAACCTGCAATGGTATCTGCAAAAAGTCCGCTGGTTGCACCTGTTAAGGTAACAGAATCGGTAATATCTAGATCTAAACTTCCAGCATTACCAAAGCCATCGGTACTGGCGCTAATTCGACCGCTATCGGACACTTCAAGATTGGCTGCGGTTACTCCAATATTGCCGCCTGCGCCGTCTGCGTCAAACAACACTTCACTCACGATTGCACTGGGAGAAAGGATGTTTTGAAAACTGTCAAACCCACTTCCCGTGACGAGAACGGAGTTGGCATCAAGATTAATATTGCCTGCATCGCCTCTACCTTCAGTGCTGGCGTTGATTTGAGCGCCATTCAGAACGGAGAGTGATCGCGTCGTGATATCAATATTGCCGCCATTTCCCTCTGTTAGTCCAACGATGTTTCCAGCTTCATCTCTTTCATTAAAGACATTGCTAAACACACCACTCACAGTTCCATTTGCACTGATGCCATCTAAAACAATGGAGTCAGCCGCATTGATTCTGACTTGCCCCGCATCTCCTAGCCCCAATGTATTAGCGTTGACCTGAGCGCCATTGGTGACGAGAAGAGATTGGGTGTTGAGATTTAGGCTGCCTCCCTGTCCGGTTGCTTCAGGATTGACAAAGCTGGCGATTTGGCTGTCATTGAGCGAAGTGGATTCGCTAGCGAAGATATTGACATTTCCGGCCTGTCCATCCGCAAGTGTGACTGCCACTAAGCCTGAAACGTTGCTGAGGGAGAGCGATCGCGTTATCACATTGATATCACCACCGCTACCTGTTGCTCCTAGTTCAACAACACTAACGATCTCACTGTTGTTGAGGGAGACAAAGTCATCGGTGTTGATTGTGATGTTTCCGGCTTCTCCAGCACCAAAGGTGATTGCGGCGATGTTTCCAGCGTTAGTGCTAGAAAGGGACTGAGCCGTAATTTCAATATCACCGCTGCTTGCTCCAGCTACATCTGTAAACGTGTTGCTGGCGATCGCAAAAGTGGTAGAGTCGCCAGTGCCACGAATCGTGAGTGCGCCTTCACTGTTGAGTTGAATATTTCCCCCTAATAGCCCCTCCGATAAGATGGCAGCCCCTTCATTCAAGCGGATATCACCAGCCGCTAGAAATGTCACATTACCGCCATCACCCGTGATAAAGTTTGTCGCTGGATCGACTCCAGATACATCTACAACATTATTTAGAACAATCCCACTACGAGCATCTACAGTGACGGAACTGGCGAGGGTTGGGGCGATCGCATTAATAAATCCGATCTCAATCGTGCCATTGAGTGAGTTGTTGGGCTGATATTGATTAGTGAGAAAAATCAATCCGTCAGGTTGATTCAGGATAATTTCGTCAATAGTGATATTGGCTGATGTAGCAGTAGATGAGTTTAACCCTGTAGGAGAGGGTATTCCTGTCACACCTAAAGGAGTTCCAACTGCCGTGGTGCCTGCACGGATATCCAGTGTAGGCTGCGCCGCGCCATTCACCTGTAAAGTGGAGCCGTCAGAGAGAACTACCGTTTCATTAATCGAGTTTGTTGCATCTGCACCCGTAATTTCAACCCTGCCGATGTTTACTGCGCCGCCTGCAAAGATGTGTAGAGAGGCACCTGTGTAGCTGGTAAAACTTACATTTCCATTGGCTCGAATGACTGGATCGTAGGGGCTAGATAAACTGCCCAACTGCCCATTTAACTGTTCAATGCGGAAGTTATTGCCTGCGGTATAGTGAGCGTCTCCCTGAACGGAATTGGCAGAGCGTAACACTAAATCTTCACCTGCAAAAAAGCCGCTGTTGGAGTGATTGAGTGCAAAGATGTTGACTCGGCGATCGCCCTGTACCTGCAAATTTCCTCGTGCTGAAGCAAGGAAGGGTTGACTGGGGCGATCGCGTATCCAAACAGTATCTAACGCTCGCAAAGTGAGTGTTTTACCTGCCTGGAGTTGTCCGCTCAGGTTTAGAGTTTCTGCAATGAGTGACAGATCTTGCCCGACAGTTAAGCTGCCTCGGTTGGTGATCGTGCCGCCTGCAACACTTCTACCCAACTGTACACCTGGATTTAACGTGACCGTCAGGAGTGGCGGCAATTCTGGATCAACTGCGCTGAACTCCAATCCGTTGTTGAAGGAGAAGCGATCGGCAGTGGTGGCAACAAAAGAACCTGCAATATCCAGACGGGCACTCCGTCCAAACAGGATGCCGTTGGGGTTGAGCAAAAACAGGTTGGCATTGCCGTTGACCCCCAGTGTACCTAAAATCTCGGAAGGATCATTTCCGGTGACACGACTGAGAATATTTTCGATTCCAACCGGGTTGGTGAAATAAACCTGCTGCCGTCCGCCCACGTTGAATTCTGTAAAACTGTGAAATAAATTTGCGCCTCGAGCCGCGCCGCCGCCAATGTTAATCAGCCGACCAGAGGCATCGCGAAAAATCTGAGAATTTTCAGAACCTAAGGTGTTATCGGGTGTAATTTGAGCCAGAACGCGATCATCAACTATCCCTCCGGCAGAGATAATAATGCTGGTGGCGATCGCCAAAACACGCGCAAATTCTAGTCTACCGTTTCTTTTACTCGCGCTATGACGCATTCTGGCAACCTCAAAATGACGGTATTTAATGTGACCAGCCCGATGCACTGATCATCAGAATATAGGCAAGGCGTAAAATTAGGTAGTCTAGAGCGTTAAAAATGGTTGAAGCAGGGTAAGCGTTAGAGAGTTGTTTGGGTGAACGAAGGCTGGACTTATTGCGATCGCATCAACCGCGACACCGAGAGCCTATCGGTGTTGGACTATTACACCCAGCGCTATCAACATTCCAGCCGCACCGAATGGGAACAGCGAATTGTGTCAGGTCAGGTGTTGCTCAACGGAGTGCCAACAACCGCTACAGCCACTTTGAAAGCGGGAAATCAACTCACCTATCATCGTCCACCCTGGCAGGAACCAGAAGTTCCTTTAGAATTTGCTGTGCTGCACGAGGATGCAGACTTGCTGGTGATTGCCAAGCCATCGGGGTTGCCGGTTTTACCTGGAGGCGGATTCCTGCAAAACACACTCCTGTGGCAGCTTCAGCAGCGCTATCTAGATTCGCCACCCGTACCGATTCATCGTCTAGGACGGGGAACTTCAGGGTTAATGTTGTTGGCGCGATCGCCCTCTGCACGAGCCAGTCTAAGTCAGCAAATGCGCGATCGTCAAATTCGTAAAACCTATCGTGCTCTGGCGAGTGGAACGACCATGCCAGATTGTTTCACCATCACCCAACCGATTGGCAAAATTCCTTACCCTCTGCTGGGCTATCTTTATGCCGCAACCCCAGACGGATTGCCTGCTCACAGTGAGTGCCATGTCTTTAGACGCAACGAAAACAATACACTCCTCGAAGTCACCATTCTCACAGGGCGACCCCACCAAATTCGCATTCACCTGGCAGCAAGCGGCTTTCCGTTAGTAGGCGACCCACTATACGGTGTTGGTGGTGTTCCCCTATCCTCTGCGTTAGCCGATTCAGGCTCGACGACCCACAGTAGACCTATTCCTGGCGACTGCGGCTATCATCTTCATGCGCTACAGTTATCATTTGTTCACCCCACAACAGGTCAACCTGTAAGCTACACTTGCCCTGCCCCATCTGCCTTGAGTTAATCGAATGAACACTTACTATCGTCAGCAACATTCAGTTTTTCCGGTTAGCTACCTGAGTGAGTTAGAGGGGCAAATTCGCGCCTGTCCTTACTTTGCGGTTAACAACCTGAACCGAGACTTCGTCAACACCAAAGGATTCTCACTCGTGTTTCAGCGTTCTGGTCTAGCAGAAGTAGAGCAACGGTTTCCATTCTTTAAGCAATATTTGGCGATCGCCCTTCAACCCGAGTGCAATGCTTTTTACCTCAACCCCCTCTTACTCAAAGCAGGTTCACGAGTCGATCCACACATCGATCGATCGCTACGTTCCTATTGCAAGACGGTTGAGCCACCCGCCCTGGTGAGCGTTTTGTATGTGCGAGTGCCCCAGGATTTACAGGGCGGTGAGTTGGTCTTGCAGAATGGTAAACGTCAAGTTGCCCAAATTCAGCCACAAACCAATATGTTGCTATGGTTTCAGGGTGACCTGACACACTCGATTAATCCAGTCACCAGTTCCACAAATCGGCTCAGTCTAGTTTGCGAACAATACAGCCTCAGTGAGTCTGAACGGCAAAGCATTCCGGAATTCACGCTAGAGTCAAGAGCTATTCCCCAAGCTGCAAAAGTGAGTGGAAAGAAGCGGCGATCGCTATCTGAAAGGTAATTGAAGCGCGATCGCTCTTGAAACCTACTCAATAGCAATCCTTGAACCAAATGGAGATTATGCTAAGGAATAGATGAACGTTTACCAGAAATTGATCAGGGAGCGCGAGTAAGCGTGTCAAAATACTTCACCTGTCCTAACTGCGGAGCGGATGTGCCACTTAAGGCTCGTGCTTGCCCTGAGTGTGGTTCGGATAAGGAAACAGGTTGGTCTGAAGCTGCAAGCTACATGCATTTGCTTCCAGACAGGGGTGATGAGGATAAAAATTCTCAGTCCAAGACCTGGCAAAGAGGGTTGATAGCCATTGTTGCAATTTTTCTGCTGGTAGCTTTTCTATCCGCTCAAGGGTTTACTTGGAGCTGGTATGTGATTCCTCTAATTGCTCTAGCGGTTGGCGCTGTTTACGCTGTAACTCAGAGCGGCGCTAGCAGCAGCGGGGGAATGGAGAAACAGCTCCAGCAGCAGCTTCTCAGGCGAGCAAAAGGGGATAAGAAGCTGGTGGAAAGGTTGATTCAATATGAGCAGCAGCGCAACCCAAATTCAAATCGGCTCCAGCTTTTACAAAATGCGATTTACCGCTGGGATCGCGATCGCAGATAGTAGAGATGGCGTTGCCGAATGCGGGTATGATTCACGAATCTCAATTCCCTCTATGGGGGCATTGCATTGCATTGCCCCTACGAAATTCATACTTTCACTCTTGTTAAAGCTGCATTAATGAGTTGACTGCTCTACCAAAGATAGCTTGGAGCGTTGTTACAAAAGATGAGTTTACGAACCATTACTGCTACCCGATATGTCACTCCCCTACGTGAAGGTGGATCGCTGCCAGCCATTGTGGAAGCTGATGATGACGGTATGTATGTGCTGAAGTTTCGAGGGGCTGGACAGGGCGCGAAAGCTCTGATTGCTGAGCTAGTTGCAGGAGAAATTGCCCGGACTCTAGGACTGCTCGTTCCTGAGATCGTCTTGGTCAGCCTCGACTCTGAACTTGCCCGCACTGAACCTGACCCAGAAATACAGGATTTGATTCGAGCAAGTGTGGGTCTGAATCTAGCACTCGATTACCTGCCCGGTTCGATCACATTTGACCCTATTGCCGCGAAACCTGACCCTGCTCTCGCCTCTTTAATTGTCTGGTTTGACGCTTACGTGACGAACATCGATCGGACAGCGCGCAACACAAATATGCTGATGTGGCACCGACGACTGTGGCTCATTGATCATGGTGCTGCCCTCTACTTCCATCACACCTGGAGCAATTATTTAGAACGTAGCCGTTCTCCTTTTCCTGCGATCAAAGACCATGTTTTGCTCCACGGCGCTAGCGTTCTTCAAGAGGTAGATGCGAAAATAACTGAGCGGCTGACATCAAGCATCATCGAGCAGATCGTGCAACTGATTCCTGAGGCTTGGCTGGAGGGAGATGCTCGATTTGTTGACAGTGATCAATATCGAGAAGCTTACATCGAGTACTTAATGAAGCGGTTGGAAGCACCGCGCGTTTTTCTGGAGGAAGCAGTTCGTGCACAAGCTCTTAACGTATGATTACGCCATTATCCGCGTGGTTCCCAGGGTCGAGCGTGAAGAGTTTGTCAACGCTGGGGTAGTCGTTTCATGCGCGAGCCACAAATTCCTAGAATCTCGGATTGAGCTTGATGAGCAACGGCTGATGGCACTCGACCCCACCATTGATATTGAAACTATTCGAGACTATCTCGCAGCTATTCCACTGATTTGTGCGGGGGGAGAGTTATCTGGCCCCATTGGTCAACTCCCTCACAGGGAGCGCTTTTACTGGATTGTGGCTCCTCGCAGCACTGTGATCCAGACATCGCGAGTTCATACGGGGCTTTGCTCAAACTTGCCCAATGTGATTGAGCATCTCCTCGATACAATGGTGCGACCGTGCAAGCAAAACAAAACGACTGTAACCCGTACGATTTAGCAGTGATGTTCTAGACCTACAGGTTTCTATCGCTGATTAGGTCTATCACTCGGTCTTTTGGAATTGCGATCGCCACAACACAAACATTAAACAAGCTGCGATCGCCAGAATAGCAGCAGCAATCCTGAATGTGCTTTGCACCCCAAACACTAATGCTTCAGCGGGAGCATCCGTCACCATTGCAGTAGAAGATTGCGCCAACACCATTCCGGCAAAAATGGCTCCTAATAGTGGAACGCCTGTCGTTTGCCCCAGTGTGCGAGTCAGGGACAGTAAGCCCGACGCAATCCCAAGCCGTTCAGCAGGCACCGACCCTAAAATAGCACTGTTGTTGGGCGACTGAAACATCCCCAACCCAATTCCAAATGGAGCGACGCGGATAATGTAATCCAGGTCGGTCATTTGAGCATTGAATGTACTGATGCACAAACAACCCAGTACCATCAGCACCAATCCCACCAAACTGATGATGCGGGTGCCAAAGCGATCGGACAGATTCCCAGAAAATGGGGCGACGATGCCACCTAATATGGGGGAAACTGCCAGCAACACGCCAGTATGAGTTGTAGAGTAATCCAACACCAGTTCTAGGAAGAAAGGAATGATAAAAATCGTTCCGGCAATGACAATAAATACGAGAATGCCAGTCAACAAACTGAGGCTGAATTGACGATTGTAGAACAGGTGTAAATCTAATATGGGTGAGGCAATATGGGATTCTAGCCAGAGGAAAATTGCCAGACTGATGCCGGCGATCGCAAGTAGCCCCAAAGTCACTGGGTTAACAAATCTAGCCTCCTGTCCGTGGGTCATTCCTAGTGCAAAGGCAACCAGGGCGATTGTCATCATGATCGACCCAATCCAATCAAACCGTTGCCCAACAAAGGGATGCGGGTTGGCGGGAACGTAGCGGACAACCACAAAACTAGCAAAGATACCAATTGGCACGTTGACTAAAAAAATCATGCGCCAGTCAAACAGCCCAATCAGCAGACCCCCAACCGTCGGTCCAAGCGCAATGCCCAAGGATACGACCGCGCCAATAATACCCAGCGCCCGCCCCCGCTCTGAACTTGGAAATGCTTCTGTAACGATCGCCGCTCCGAGGGCAGAAATCATGACGGCTCCCATCCCTTGTAGTGCCCGGAAACCAATCAACCAGCCTACATCTGGAGCTAACCCACACAACAGTGAACTGATGGTAAATACAATTAGCCCGCCCAGATAGAGTCGCTTTTTGCCAATCATATCTCCCAGCCGCGCTGCACCCAAGACCAGAGTAGTAACCACCAGCAGGTAGCTCAACACAATCCACTGAATGGTGGCAAACGTGGTCTGAAAGGTTTGCACCAGTGTCGGCAAGGCGATATTGACAATACTGGTATCCAGGGTAAACATTAAAACGCCCAACCCAACCCCTAACATGACCCACCATTTAGCAGGGGTGGGTTGGGGAGATGCTGAAGGGGATGGATTGAGACTCATAAGGTTGTGATTAAGTGCTACCTGAAGAAAACCAGGTAGTGGGGTACTGAGTCAACTGTTGAACGTGTTAGATAGACGTGTTAGACAGACAGTACAAACTTGCTACAACCTCATCTAAGTCACTCAGGCTATGCGCTAGTTGGCTCAGTGTATCCTTGAATGTTCTCAGGCTCAAACTGGCGCAGTATACGAGTAGCTTGACGAGTTAACTCTTCCGTTCCTTTCACCACAATCAGGTACTTGCCTGCATCAAGGCGATTGCGATAGGGCAATGCATCTCCGCTGCCCACGGTTAAGCCAACTCCACCCCCCACAAAATAGGCTCCCAACGCACCGGAACCGGCTCCCAACAGTCCCCCAATAATGTGGTTCAAGAGAGGAGACGTTGAAAGGATCTCAATCCCTGTTAGAACATTAAATGCATAACCTGCGACAAATCCAAACGGAACTGACCAGAACGCCAATCGCTTTGCGCCTTTACGGGCTTGCTGATTTGGGTTAATGAGTCCGTACTCGTCTGCACTTTTATAGCCATTACCCAAAATATCAACTTGAGTATTGGCTAAACCTTCTTTCTCTAAAGCAGAATAAGCTGCCTCAGCTTGAATGCGATCGGATAAAACAGCAACAAGATAATTCATCATCTCACCTTAATTAAATTACCTCAATTAAATTACGAGGAACTAGCAACAACTTAATGATTCTGCTTCCTCAATTACGTCTATCGAAAGCGTGAAGCCCGAAACTAAAGCACTGTAGATATAGCTCACTAAAAGCCAACTTCATTGGATTAAGCCTGGAGAGGGATAAAGAGACATCAAGCTTTCAATAGGGTCCCTTAAAGCATGATGCGCTTGAGAACACACATCACCTTATCAGGGCAATGGGGAACTGGAATGGGTTTGCTCCATGCACTTGCTTCAGCAACACCCAGGGTATGTTGCCTAAGAATGTGTGCTTTCACGTTGTCTTCAGTGCCGATCACAAGCGTAGTGACAATGCGCGGATCGGGGTTGATTTGAATCAAAGCAGAATGGTCAGTCATGGCAGTGTAAAACTCCAGGTTGAGGGACTAGGAGCTAGGAACCGTGAGCCAGGGAGAACATCTTTAACCCCTAACCCCCAGTTCCTAACCCCTGAGATTTGCCTCCGAAAACCAAAGCCACCCTGCTGCTTTTTTTGCCATAGCAAAGTCAGGGTGGCTAGTGGAGTGATAAACTGCCCTCTAGCCCTCCGAACTGTTACCGCAGTTTTGAGGGTTAGTCGCCTGTTGTTGTTGGTCGCAACAGCAGGTGACGCTTGGATAACGGATATGTTTTTGTACTGAGGAACCAGGCTACTTGAGAATGAAGCTTTTCGCAAGTAGTTCTTGATACAGGTTTACAGGCTTGGAGTTTTGAGCTCGGCGAGCGCAGTTCTGATCCCGGCATTTCAAGTTCAGAGGTCAAAGCTTCGGGTTCTGAAGTCAAAGTTTCAGGCTTTGAAGTCGGAATTCCATGCTTTGAAGTCGAAGTTCCGTGTTTAGAAGTCAAAACTTCGGGCTCAGAGGTCAAAGTTTCATGCTTTGAAGTCAAACTTCCGTGCTCTGAAGTTGGAAATTTGTGTTTTGAGGTTGAGAGGTAAGGGATGGAGGGCGATCGCATTCTCCTAATACCAATCCTCTAAAGTAGAGCAACAGATTGGGTAGGGGCGTTTCGCGAAACGCCCCTACAGAAGTATCTATGTGTAATCTAAATCTGGAGAATTGGTATAAGACGGAAAGTGTTAAAACACTCGTCATTTAGAGGAAGAGTTATGATAGATAATCCACAAACTGTTCTCAACATGTTGCGTCACTATGCTTAAACATTTGACAACTTAAATCCGTCTATTGTTCTTTCCTTTCGTCATGCAAGCTGGCGAAAGATTAGTTATCAGATGCTAGGAGATGCTTATGACAGATATTAAATTTGGTGCAATGAATGATGTTTATGATTTGAACCGCTTTTTGCAAGCCCAGCAAGCCAACTACGAACAGGCACTCTCTGAAATCAAAAGTGGTCGAAAGCGATCGCACTGGATGTGGTACGTTTTTCCCCAGTTTGATGGGTTAGGGTCCAGTCCAACCTCCAAGAGATACTCAATCAAAAGCGTTGCGGAAGCCAAGGCATACTTGAGCCACCCTATTCTCGGCTCACGCTTGATTGAATGTGCTGAGGCAGTTCTGAGTGTAGAGGGACGAACTGCATACGAGATCTTCGGTTCTCCCGACGATATGAAGCTAAAATCTTGCGCAACGCTGTTTGCGTATGTTTCGACTGAAAAATCGGTGTTTGACCAACTGCTTGACAGATTTTTCCAAGGCGAACGGGACGACAAAACGCTTCGCTTACTCTAATCAACCTGCTCTAATTCACTTGAATATGCCAGGACGGGGATTTGAACCCCGGACACGAGGATTTTCAGTCCTCTGCTCTACCAACTGAGCTATCCCGGCTAGCTGTTCTTCAGCGCCTAACTAGGGTAACAAACTTGCCAATGCTTAGCAAGAGTTTGCGCCCAAAAAATTTAACACGGGCGATCGCCTCATCTAATTGCCATCCCAAATCTTAGATTTTTGACAGGATTGCTCTGGTGATGGCTTAAAAGTCCATTGAGCAGTTTGTGCTTTAAATTGGGATAGCTTGCTATCGTCAAGCAAGCTTGTTCAACTGAGTCAGTAGCATCATCGGTCAAGAACGTTCTAAGCCAGGGAAATGTCTGAGCCAACGGAGCAGCTATCGACAGAGATTCCAGAAGTTTTGTCCGGTGTCAAGCTCAATCAGGAGCAGTGGCAGGCGCTGCAAGACCTGGAAGATTTTGTGTGCAGTAAGCGAAAGCTCTATTTGCTGACGGGCTATGCCGGAACGGGAAAGACAACGCTGCTTCAGGCATTGATCAAACGCATTCGGGAAGGCGCTCTCAAAAAAAAGCAGCGTGAACCCTACACCATCGTCTTTACAGCCTTTAGCAACAAAGCGACGAAGGTATTGGAGCGAATGTCTGACCAGTGGGGGTTGGGCGTTGACTGTATGACCTGCTGCAAACTGCTGGGGTTAAAGCCAGATATTGACCAGAACACAGGAAAACAGATTTTTCGCCCGGACTACAACGGTGAAAATAATTTTGATAAGTATCGTTTGGTGATTGTGGATGAAGCCTCCATGATCAGTGAGGACATGTGGCTGCTGTTAATGGAGGCAGTAACCAATTTATATAAGCGGACTCAAATTTTGTTTGTGGGTGACATTGCTCAGTTGCCACCCATCAATGAACATGAATCACTGGTGTTCAGCAAAATCTATGAGCGTTCAGAACTAACTGAGGTGGTGCGCTATGGTGGTGCGATCGCCGTTCTAGCTGAGACGATTCGCAATGACTTAACTTGTGGACAGCTTCCCCGGTTTGAGACAGATACCAATGGCGATCGCACCGAAGGTGTGTTTGTGGTGAAGGCGAGAGAGTGGGAAAAACTGTTGATTCGAGCATTTCAAAGTGAGTCTTACCGCAAAGACCCGGATTATGTGCGGGCAGTGGCTTACACCAACGCCAGAGTAGATCAGCTAAACCAAAAGATTCGGGCAGCAATTTATGGTGCGGATGCAGCACGATTTGTGCCAGGAGAACGACTGGTTGCCAATGCGCCTTATATGTTTTATGACAGCCTGCTCCTACAGAACTCTGGTGAATGTGAGGTACAGGGGGTTGCAGCAGGAAAGGACGGCCCGTGGCATGTCTGGTATCTGCAAGTCATCACGGATGAAGGCAAAGAGAGAAATCTAACCGTGTTACATGAGTTGAGTCAGCTTGAATTTGTGCAAAAACTAGATTTCTATGCCAAGGAAAAGCGCTGGCGTGAGTTTTGGGATTTGAAGGCACTGTTCGCAGACTTGAGTTATGCCTACTGTCTAACGATTCACAAGTCACAAGGTTCGACCTTTCAAAACGTGTTTGTGGATGTGCCTAACGCTTTGAGGAATCGCAACATTAGAGAACGCAATCAGTTACTCTATGTTGCTGTAACACGGGCTGCTCAGCGGCTATTTATTTACTAGTGATTCACCAGTTTACGCCTATTCATTCTGCTAAAGGTGAGTAACCCGATCAGGGCGATCGCTCCCACTACTGCGGTAATCCAAATAGCAGGAGTATTGAGTTGACGAATGGCGATCGCCACGTATGCCCAAACAAACACTAAAGTGAAAGCAACATCTGCACGTTGAACCGCAACAATAGCAGCAATAATCGCACTCGCGATCAGCATAATCACCGTCCAACTCACATCGCTGATGCCCCATCCTGTCCAACCGTTGCTGTAGAGCGCAGAGGCAACATTCACCACCGTTGCTACCGAAATCCAGCCAAGATAAACACTAAAAGGTGTAAATGCTTGCCATCTGTGACTTCTGGAAGCTCTGATATGACCAATTCCCAACTGGAGATAGGCAGCGATGAGTGACACCAAAATGCCCAACATGGCAACCACGGACAACCAAAACAGTTGTGTGGTAAACAGATACACCCAAATAATTTGAGCCAGACAGGCAACGATCAGAAAACCACTGGCACGACGAATCCGTGGTTCACTCCGGCGACTCGGATGAAGCTGGTAAACGCCATAGGTAATTAACCCCAGGTAAATGAGTCCCCAAATCGCAAAGGCATAGTTTGCTGGCGTGATTTGTACCCCTTGCAGGACAGTATTGGCAATTTCACCAATGTTTAACCCCTCAGGTGGAAAGAAGTTTGATAGAGCATTCACGGTGAGTGTGGCAAGAATGGCAAGGAGCGTGGCGATCGCCAGTCCCATTCCAGAGTGATTGGATGAAGATGCTTTCATATGCTGCAACTAAGTTTTACTTCTAATCCTGCCTTGTTCCCCAACAAATCACACCTATCCAAGTGGCGATCGAGTGCGTTTTGGGATTGGGGAAAGAGGCGAATAGAATTCGCCTCCCGCCCAACTGGATCTGCTGCAAAGAAACATTCTGCAAGTTCATTCCTGATCAGGTTCAGAATGCTATAGTACAGGTGAACTTACTTTTACTAGCTTTTCGATTGGGCAAGTCCCCAAATCGTAGGAACGTGATTCGTTTCATCTCTAGAAGCAGCTTTACGAAGGCAAGTGAGTCAGGCCACAGGTTTAAGTGGTTGAGAAGATGGCAAATCTGCTACTAATCGAAAGTCCTGGCAAGTTGAAAAAGCTAGGTCAGATATTGGGACCCAACTGGATCGTGAAAGCCAGTATGGGGCACATTCGAGAGTTGGCAAACGATGGAGAGGACGCGCTGGGGTTTGATTTAGAGGGAGCTCAAATTCACTGCCGCTATGAACCAAGAGATGCCCGCGCAAAGAAAGTCTTGGCTGAACTGCGGCAAGCGGTAAAGCAGGCGAATGCGGTCTACATTGCAACTGACCCCGATCGCGAGGGAGAAACAATTGGCTGGCACCTCCAGCAAGAATTGCGGCTAAAGAACCCCAGGCGGGTCGTATACAGCGAAATTACGCCAGCAGCAGTGCAACAGGCGATCGCCCATCCCCGCACTTTAGACCAAGCCTTAATTGCTGCAGGTCGTGCTCGTGACTGTTTAGATAAGCTGGTGGGCTACAAAGGCAGCAGGCACGTGGTGTGGCAGCTTAACAATGGCGCGAAGTCGATGGGGCGGGTACAAAGCGCGACGCTGCATCTGATCTGTGTGCGAGAGCGAGAGATCCAAACCTTTAAGCCTGAGGACTACTGGAGTGTTTGGGTGAGTTATCAGGAAGGGTTTAGGGCTTTTTATCGCAGCAAGCTTACGGCTCAGCGCAGAGTTGGACAAGCCTCAAGTCAGCCTCCAGCAGAATCTTCAGACGATGCTTCTACCAATGAGGACAGCAAGCCTAAACAGGAGTCGGAGCGAGTCACAACTCAGGCAGAAGCAGACCGACTGGTGGCGATCGCCCGCTCTACGCCTCACCAGGTTGTCAAGGTAGAAGGAAAGGTCGTCTATCAATCACCCCCTGCACCTTTTATCACTTCTACCCTCCAGCAGGCAGCAGGCGCTAAGCTGCGATTTAGCCCCGAAAAAACGATGAAAGTGGCGCAGTCACTTTATGAAGCGGGCTACATCACCTACATGCGAACCGATTCGGTCGTCCTTGCTGCACCTTTTTGTCAGGCAGTGCGGCAGTACCTAGAGCAGCATGATCCCACCAATGTGCCTCAACGCACCGCAAAACATCGTGCTGTTAAGGGCGCACAAGAAGCCCACGAAGCCATTCGTCCAACAGATGTGAATCGCGTTCCGCCGCTTGCAGCGTCAGCAGATGAGGCGAACCTATATGAGCTAATTTGGAATCGGGCGATCGCCTCTCAGTGCTGTCCGGCGCGTTTACAAAAAACTCGTGTGGTGACGCAATCAGGCACCGCTTTTTGGGAAGCTAGAGGGCAAGTTTTAGAGTTTGCAGGCTATACCCGCTATTGGAATAACCTCAGTGCTGACGCTCAACTGCCGCCACTTCAGACCGGGCAAGTGTTACAGCTTCAAAAAGCTCAGGCAGATCAAAAGCAAACCCAACCGCCACCCCGCTACAGCGAACCAAAACTGGTGCAGTTAATGGAGCGCCAGGGAATTGGACGACCCAGCACCTACGCACCGACCATCAAAACACTTCGAGAGCGAGACTATGTACAGCTTTTGCAGGGCAAACTCCAGCCAACCGCATTGGGCTTAGATCTGGATGCTGCTTTAGAAAAGCTTTTGCCTGACCTGATTCAACCCGCGTTTACAGCGCAAATGGAAACGGCGCTAGATGCGATCGCCTCTGGGCAGCAAGACTGGCAAACCTATCTCACCAGTTGGCATCGAGATTACTTTGCACCCGCAATCGTGAAAGCACGACAGGCGATCGGGTCAAATGACTTTAAAGCGACTCATCTTAAAGCAACTCACTTTAAAGAAGCACAGCAGACTCCCTCCGGGCAGAATTCTTCTGCTCAACCTGAGAAATCTTTAACGAAAACAGCTCAAACGAAAACAGCCCAAACGAAAACAGCTCAGCAGGTTTCTAAGGTTGCCTGTCCAGGCTGTGGTGAGCTAATGCATAAAGTCCCTTCTCGCTCCAAAAAGTTGAAGGCTAATCACTTTCTCAAGTGCATCAAACCAGGTTGTGCCACTGTCATGTTTTGGAACTCAAAAGCTAAGAAATATGAGTTGCCCTACAGTCAACGCACTCCTGATCCAGAATCCTTTACAGACTATCCTTGTCCAGTTTGTGGTGCATTACTAGAGCGCTATACCTACACTAGAGAAGGACAAGCAAAAGTAATGTTGCGCTGTTCCTTAATTGAGAACCGCAGAGGGAAGTGTAAGGATGTAGCCTTTTTTCAGGGGAAGGATGGCTTTTGGTCGCCCAAGTTTGGTGTGTTAAATACCTGAGCGAATTTGTATTGAAGTGAGAAGGGGGATGCTGGCTTAGCCAGCATCCCCCTTCTCATAAACCAGCTTTGAAGCTGCATTAGGAAACTCCAGATTAGGAAGATTGCTTTTCTGAAGCAATGGCAACTGGAGCAATCCTAAAACAGCGAATGTTATGCAACTTTTCCGTTCGAGGAGATTTTCTCCTTGAACAGTTTGCCTGCACTGAATGCAGGAACACGGGTTGCTGGAATTTTGATTGTTTCTCCACTCTTGGGGTTACGTCCTTCACGCTCTTTGCGATCGCGAGGTTCAAAGGTGCCAAAGCCAACTAGTGTCACTTTCTCACCTTCGGCTACAGCGTCCTGAATGGTCTCAAACAAAGCCGTCAAAATCTGATCGGCCTCTTTTTTGGTTACACCTGCTTTTTCTGCAACCGCGTCGATCAAGTCACCTTTATTCATGAAATACAGTCCTCACAAGCATTTCAACTGTTTGAAGTGAATTGTAGTGCAAATGTACAAAAATGACTCACTTTCCGCAGAAAATTTTATATAGCGCGGGCTTGAGTTACTTTTGACTGGGGGCAATGGTTATCAGTGATAAGTTGTTTGTAATCGCTCATTACTAATAACCGACGACACATTAAGCAACTAAACCTCTGAAAGCCTTGATATGCGGGACGTAGAGAAGCTCGTCTGCTGCATTGGAACGAGCAAGATATCATTTCACCAACACTTCAAGGTAAAGTTGCCGATCGCTTAATGGCTGATGATCGAGCAACTGGATTGGGTAATTTTTTCTGAAAAGGCTGTAAACTTTTATTAAGGTTTATAGAATAGCAATTATGACAACCAATCTTGGATTTGGAAAAACGCAGCCTCAGCCGCAAGCTAAAGCCTCTAAGCGATCGCAAGAACGCGCTAAAGCGGCTCAGGAACTTGACCGGATGCGGGCTGACGGAATTCCAGAATTTGAGGTTTATATTCGCATTCAAGGCAAGAAAGGCTGGTATCCCGTGGGGGCGATCGCCGTCAAGCGCTCCAGTCAGATCAGCGAGGCTATTTTTGGTAGTCAAGCAGACCTGCTTCAGGGAGCTTTCCGCCTCTACCCTGTGTTGCGGAAGCATCAGCAGCACTTGGAATATGGCTATCGCCTCAAAGAATTTAAGGATGAGCCGATTCAGCTAGCAGTGCCGCCCCAACCTAGCGTGACCAGCGGAATTGGGGCTGCCCTGGATCAGGTTAAAAGCCGCGTTTCGTCCCTGCTTAAGCGCAGCTAGGACAGCTTCAATCAAGCCATTTTGTAGGGAGGGGGATGTGGGCTAGAACCACATCCCCCTCCTCGCAAGACAGCCTTTTGGAAAAGCGTAAATCTCGTAGGGGCGTTTCGCGAAACGCCCCTACAGTTTTTGGATAAATAGCCGTGAATCATGCCTACATTGGCAACCTAGTTAAAGGGCAACTGGAGGATTATCCGTTTTTGTTATGGGAGGTAGAACAAAATCTGCTCCTACGATTCGCTACATAAACGGATAAATGCCGTGCCAAAACGGTAGGATGGACTCCTACGGGGAATGAGGGCCATGAGAAAACTGATTAAAGGTCTGCGTGATTTTCAGACCAGCTATTTTAGCCAGCACCAGGAATTGTTTGAGCAACTCGCGCACGGTCAGAAGCCGCGAGTGCTGTTTATCGCTTGTTCTGATTCACGGGTTGATCCCAATCTGATTACTCAAGCTCAAGTGGGTGAACTGTTTGTAGTTCGCAATGCGGGCAATATTATTCCTCCCTATGGGGCAGCAAATGGGGGCGAAGGAGCCGCCATTGAATATGCAATTCACGCCCTGGGAATTGAGCAGATCATCGTCTGCGGACATTCTCACTGTGGCGCAATGAAGGGGCTATTGAAGCTAAACGAGCTTGAGGAAGAAATGCCTCTGGTCTGCGACTGGCTAAAACACGCTGAGGCAACGCGGCGAGTACTGAAAGAAAATTACAGCGATCGCCACGGCGAGGAATTGCTGGAGTTGGCGACCGCTGAAAACGTGCTCACCCAAATTGAGAACCTGCGGACTTATCCGGTGGTGCGCTCCAAGCTCTATCAGGATAAGCTCAGCCTCCACGCCTGGATTTACCATATTGAAACAGGCGAAGTCTTTGCTTACGATCCGGTTCACCATGCCTACGTGCCGCCGCAAAGTCAGTTTACGGTTTACGTCGAGGATGAAGCGACTCCTGAAGTTCATTTCCCTGGAGCGAGATGGCTACCTCCAGAGCAATCTGAGCGGATCTATCGAGGGTCTGGGACGAAGCAAAGCCACCACAGACTTAGTTTGCCTTAGTTTGAAAGGCTTCGGTAGGGGCAGGTTTTACCAGAATCTCTGCCCTTAACCGTCGTTTTATTTGCTAAACCTGCCCCTACAGCGTTTCACGTCCCAGATAGGGCTGTAGTGCTTCTGGTAAACGGATTGTGCCATCTGGCTGCTGGTAGTTCTCCAGAATAGCTGCCATTGTGCGACCAACCGCTAAGCCGGAGCCGTTTAACGTGTGAACAAACTGGGTTCCCTTTTTACCAGGTTCCTTGAAGCGAATGTTGCCCCGTCGCGCCTGAAAGTCGTAACAGTTGGAGCAGCTTGATATCTCCCGGTATTTGCCCGATGAGGGCAGCCAAACTTCCAGGTCATAGGTTTTTCCAGCAGCGAAGCCCAGATCGCCCGTACATAGCTCAACGACCCGATAGGGAAGCTGAAGCGCCTGCAAAATTGCTTCCGCGTTCTGCGTTAGGGTTTGATGCTCCTGCTCGGAGGTGTCGGGGTGAACAAACTTGAATAGCTCTACCTTGTTGAACTGGTGCAGGCGAATCAAGCCTCTAGTGTCTCGCCCGTAGCTGCCTGCCTCACGACGAAAGCAGGGTGTGTAAGCGCAATGGTGAATGGGCAACTCTTCAGCAGAGAGGATCTCGTCCCGATAGAGGTTGGTGACGGGAACTTCGGCGGTTGGGGTGAGCCAGAGGTCGTCGCGATCGCACTTAAAGCTTTCCTCAGAAAATTTGGGCAACTGGCCCGATGCCGTGAGTGACTGGCTGTTGATTAGAAACGGGGGAATCACTTCCACATAGCCCGCCTGAATTTGGCGATCGAGCATGAACTGAATCAGCGCCCGCTCTAACGCTGCCCCTGCTCCAATCAGCGTCACAAACCGGCTTTGAGCCACCTTAGTCGATCGCTCAAAGTTAAGAATCTTCAGTTTTTCGCCAATTTCCCAATGAGGCAGGATGTCTGGATTTTTAGGTAAATATTCGTCGCCCCAACGCCGAATCTCGACGTTCTCATCCTCGCTTTTGCCAAGGGGGGTAGACTCGCTGGGCAAATTGGGTAGTGTCAGCAGCAACGCTTCTAACTGAGCTTTCAGCTCTCTTTCTTGAGGTTCCAGTTCACTCAAGTGTGCTTTAACCTGGTTTCCCTCATCTCGGAGTGCCTGAACTTCCTCGCCTTTGGGGTCAGCACCCGATTTCATTTTCTGACCCACCAGTTTGCCAATTTCGTTGCTTCGAGCCTGAAGCTGCGATCGCTTCATTTCTAGCTCTCGCTGCTGCTGGTCGAGTTCCAAAATTGGCTTTAGATCATAACCTCCTCGCAAATTCAGACGTTCCTGAATCTGCTCTGGTTTTTCCCGGATTTGCTTCAGGTCAAGCACAGATTTTTCTCAGCTTCTTAAACGGTTTGTCTTCTGTCATTAGTTCTTTGTCCCTTGTCATGGGTGATTTGTAAAGCTACCAATAACCTATGGACAAAGGACTAATGACACCTAGACTCCAATTTAGCTGTGAACTGCACCGTCGGGCATAGTTGCCCAGCTAAAATCCAAAAAATTGAGAGCATGAATTTCTGAATTTAGCTTTGCTTCATTTAAGTCTGCGCCGCGCAAGATGGTTGAACTCAGTCGCGTATCTTCCAAAATGGCTCGATGTAGGTTGGCCCCGCTCAAGTTTGCGTCATCCAGATTTGCCCAACTCAGATCCGCACTTGATAGGTTTGCACTAATTAGCTCTGCCCGCTCCAGGTTAGCCCCGCGTAAGATTGCCACAATTAGCTTTGCAGCAGTTAAATTTGCTCGATATAGGTTAGCTCCTGTTAGCTCCGCTTCTCCCAGGTTGACCCGACTTAGATTTGCCGCCCGCAAATTTGCACCATCCAGATTCACCCAACTCAAATCTGAATCTGACAAATTCGCTTCAGCTAAATCTGCCCGCTCTAAGTTAGCGCCACACAGGCTGGCTAACACCAGCTTTGCCTTGCATAGGGTAGCTTTTACCAGCGTTGCCTCGCTTAAGTTTGCCCCGGTCAAATTGGCCCCGGTTAATTTTGCATCTCTTAGGTCTGCCGTAGCCAGGTTTGCTTCTGCCAGGTTTGCTTCGTTGAGGCTAGCTCGGTTGAGGTTTGCGCCAGCAAGGTTTGCCCGTTTCAGGACTGCTCTCCACAGCATTGTGCTGCTCAAATCTGCGCCTACTAAATTGGCTTTGGATAAATCTGCTCCATTTAGATGTGCACCGCTCAAGCGAGCGCCGCTTAGATTCGCCTCTCGCAAAACAACTCCGTTTAGCTCTGCCCCAACGAGATAGGCACCGCTCAAGTCTGCTTCACATAAGATTGCTTTTTTAAGATCTACACCGCGCAAATCTGCGCCGCTCAGGTAGGTTCCGCTCAAGTCTACAGTGTCAAAATTGCGCTCCCCAGCAGCGTATCGTTCCAGGAGTTCATGAGCGTCCATATTATTACCTCTAACCTAAAATTCTTTTAATGAATGCATTAATCTGGTTGATTTAGCGATCGCTCATGCTAGCCACAGTAGAGATGCTCCGTGAGAACGCCTCCATCCACAAACAACACAACCATCAGACCTAGTTGAACTTGATGAACGTTATGATCGCTAGCGCCAGTTCATAAGTGCGATGAATGCCAAAAGTCATGTTGCAGATTTCGGATAAACGCGAATTGCACAGCGTTCTGCCTCCACCAGAACGGTCAAAAGCCGTTTTATGTTCTGTAGATTTTCGAGCAAATAGGCATCCTAGAAGGCTTGCCAGTCAACCAGTCTTGTAGCGTCAATTCGACAGTCTGCTGACGTTAAGTTCTATGTTTTCTTGCTGAAGAAATTAAAAATCAGATCTGATCTTTGCTGTGAGCAGTCGTTTGTGGGCGATCGCATTCACACTCCTCTACACCTGCCGTTTCCCAAGTTTAAAACATAGGAAGAACGGCTTTTCTAGAGCGCGCTAGTTAATTTATAAGCTGGCTATTCCAAAGCCATCTTTTGCTTTAATTGTGAAACATTCAATCAAAAAACAGCATCAGTTTTGATATATATTCATACTCGTATTGAATATACTTTACAAAAGTAGTAGCCTGAGTAAAGCGAATGCTTGACCCAATAGAACTGAGACACATGCGGGCTATAGCCTACATCTACTTGCCCCTGCCTAGAAATGAGGCAGTTCAACGGCGAAATTCGATAGTTACAGATAGCCTTGCTGGGGCTGCGATCGCCTGTTGACCCAATGCAACCAGAAGTTAACTTATGTATTCACCAATTGAATTACATCAACTCAGTTAGTTCATGACCGACGCACTGCATAAACATTAAAATTATTGGATGTAGCAGGTGACAAAGCATTCTTTTCTACTGTTACTTCAAACCCATGGTGTTAGAGAATAGACTGAAATAACTTCAATTTATTGTCGATATATCACCTCTCCTAACTGGGAATTCTACCGATCGGATGCATTGGTGAATTTCATGAAATATGACCCGGACAAACATCATCGGCGATCGATTCGGCTGGAAGGATATGATTACACCGCCGCAGGCACGTATTTCATTACTATTTGTCCCTACCAGCGGAACTGTTTGTTTGGTGAAATCATCAATAGTGAGATGCGGTTGAATCAATTGGGTCAAAGGGTTTACGCCTGTTGGCAACGCTTACCTTTCCATTTTTCAAACCTTAATCTGGATACATTTGTGGTCATGCCTAATCACATTCGCGGCATCCTGGTATTAACCCATCTCTAAGTGGTAGGTTAGTTCTCTTGAAGAGCTAGGCGATCGCCCCATTCAAAACTTCAAGCCTGTAAACCTGTATCAAGAACCACTTGCGAAAAGCTCTATTCTCAAGTAGTCTGGTTCCTCAGTACAAAAACATATTCAGTATCAAAGCGTCACCTGCTGTTGCGACCAACAACAACAGGCGACTAACCCTCAAAACTGCGGACACAGTTCGGAGGGCTAGAGGGCAGTTTATCACTCCACTAGCCACCCTAACTTTGCTATGGCAAAAAAGCAGCAGGGTGGCTTTGGTTTTGGGTATCTCTTCAACCCGTTTCCTTAGTGGAGTAAAACTGCCATGACTGATAATTCTGCTCTGATTCAAATTAACCCCGATCCGCGCATTCTCACTACACTTGTGATCGGCACTGAAGACAATGTCAAAGCACACATTCTTCGGCAACATACCCTTGGTGTTGCCGAAGCAAGCGCCTGGAGCAAACCGATTCCAGTTCCCCGTTACCCGGATAAGGTGATGTGTGTTCTCAATCGCATCATGGTTTAAGTACTGTAGGATGGGCATCTTACCCGTCCAGACGGGTGGGACATCCACCTCACAAGTTGTAGGGGCATGGCATTGCCATGCCCCTACAGTAGGACGGTTGTGCAGGTTATTTAGTCCACGATCCTAAGGCACTTGCAGCGGCACCAGAGTATCTTCTGGCAAATAGTTTCGATAACAGCCGTCCTCCGCCAGGATCAAAACTAGCTGCAAAGACCAGTCCGGCTCAACGGTGTGCAAGTCTGCCCAAGGCACAGCAATTTCCAGGCAAGAGTCAACGGCAGCTTTAGCGCGGCAGGGGTGCGAATTCCACTGGAAATTTTCTCCAGCTTCCTGAAACCAGGTCGATTGTGTAAGCAGATTTACCCCTAAATGATGGTGAAACAGATAGTTTGCGGGTGGCTCATCCGGCAATTCTGCCAACGGTGCTGGGCTGTTGTGCATGGTGCGACCGGGATAGAACCAGAGCAGGTGTAGCTCCGGGGGAATGTCTACTCCGAGGCGAGTAGCTGCTTTAAAGTCGAGACGCAGATAGAAATTTAGGTGATCAACTCCATACCAGAGCCGTTGGGCGAGGCTGCTGCGGTGCATGGTACCGCGTGCGCCACCAATCTCAATGCGTCCAGCTTTGTCCCAGTCTTGCTCGTCTCCGCGTCCATCTACAGTCGGGTGAATGAAGCTGCGGGGTTGGCGATCGCCATTTTCAGCATGAACTTCAACCTGTTGGCGCACGTTGAAGGGAACTGGCTCATTTAATGCTTGATACAGTGCCGCTAAGTGTTCTCGGAAAAGCTGGTCAAACATCGCATCCTGGTTAGAGGAATGCCCTTCGCCAAACCACCAGAACCAGTCAGAGCCTTCCGCTGCGTAGAGGGCTTCCCAGGCTTCGGGGTTATTTTCTTCGGTCGCTTCGGGGTGGTTGGCTAGCACCTGTCGGGCTTCGGTGAGCAAGTCCCAGGCGCGGTTTTTAGCGGGGTCGCCGATCCAGGTGGTGAAGCTGCCGTCTACCCAGGAGCCGCTGTGCAGTTTGTTGGCAGGAATAGTTTCGGTAGCGGGGAATTTGTCGAGGAATTCGGCGACGGTGACGAGTTGCAGATTGGGGTCGTCACTCAGGGTTTGGTAGAGCGCTTCCAGGAAAGGTTTGCCATCTTGCTGGTAATATTCCCAGCAGTTTTCGCCGTCAAGGGCGATCGTGACCAGCCAGGGATTTTCTAGGGTGGTGCTACCGTCGGATTGACGGGCTTTGAGGGAGCGGGCGATCGCCTCTAACTGTCCCGCTAGATCAGAAGCCGCCTGACGTGGCTCCATTGACCCGTAAGTAAAGCCAATCAAGTCAGACAAACGGTGATCGCGAAACACGATCGATAAATCGCCCTGAGGAGTTTCCAGGCGATAGGGGCGATAGAGAACTTCCGGCTCAAATAGAGTCCCTGAACCATCGCGATGGAAGAAGTGACCTAGCGTCCAGCCCAACACTGCCTCATCGGAGCAGAGCCATTCAAACCCGTGAGCCGCTACATCGGGCAAAATTGCAGGACTGACAGATTGCTCTGAAGGCCACAAGCCTCGCGGATCGCGACCAAAGCGCTCTTTATACATTTGCTTGGCTTTTCGCAAATGGCGCGGAATGTCTTCTGCCCACTGAAACCGATGTTGCGGCAGCGCCATGTTTGGAACGGCGACTCGTCCGGCATCGGTGTCTGCTAACAGCGGCAAAATTGGATGCGTATACGGCGTAGTCATAACTTCTAGCTGCCCGCTTTCCTGCATCTGCCGATGGTGGGGAATGATGCGGCTGAGGATTTGTCGCTGTTTGGAATAGATTCGCTGGCGATCGCTCAGGCTAAAGTTGCGCCCCTGCTCTAGCCACTGGGCAATTTCGGGGTCATCCCAAAACAGCGGATCGATCCACGCCAGGTTATGCCATGCCAGCAGGTCGCTGTAGTCTTGCGCGGCCCAGTTATCTAGACACCAGGCACGTCCCTTATCCTGCCGCTGATAAAATAGCTCAGCATAGCGGGGATGCGGGTCAACCAGCGTGTGGTGGTTTGCGTCAAAGAAATGCTCAATAATAAATTGCTGCTGGTCTACCTCAAGCTGCTCTACGGGCTTCAGCGCCAGAGACAGGTACGGATCAAACGCTGTTCCCGCTACATAATCTTCGATTTGCAGAATCAGCGAAGGCACCAAATTCACGGTTTGGTGCAGCCTGGGATAGCGCTCTAACAGCAGGATCAAATCTAAATAATCTTTTGTGCCGTGCAGTCTCACCCAGGGCAACTGATAGTGACCTACGGTGCGGCTTTTGTATAGCGGCTGATGCTGATGCCAAATGAAGGCGACGTAGAGAGGATAAGGCATAAACCAGGAGGCGACCCACAGAAATAAAAATAAGCAGGGAAAGCTCGTAAATTTTCCCTGCTCTAAAAGTAATCGGTAACTGTAATTTTGGCGATCGCAATTTCACATATCAACTTGAAAGGTGCGATCGCGAGAAACAACCGGATGAGCCTGACTTAGAAAGCTTGCTCAACCTCAGCAATCTCAGGAATATATTCGCGGAGTCTGCGCTCGATGCCCATTTTCAGGGTCATCGTGGAGCTAGGGCAGGAACCGCAGGCTCCCTGGAGCCGCAGCCGCACGATTGGGCCATCTAACTCGACCAGTTCTACGTTGCCGCCATCAGAGATGAGGTAAGGGCGCAATTCATCCAGCACCTTTTCCACATTCTCGGGCGTGAGTTCCATTGTTTGAGGCATAGTTCACCTTACGGAGATTCGCACTAGTTCTATTCTATCAGACTGCAAAATTCAGCCTAATCAAACTGCAACAGGCTGAAGCAGCTTGACGTTGGAGAAATTAAACTCATCAACGGTCTGCTTGCCTTGATCCTCTGATTTGAGCAAGCGACGAGTCAGGATGTAGTAATCCCCAACTTTTTCGTACTCATCTTCATGCTCAGCGCTGCCTTTTTGCTCGCCCGTTTTAGGGTCGTTGTAAACCGAGTCATAACGGTGGGAGAGATAGCCAGACTCGGTCTGATGGCTGCTAGCAGTGTTGATGGTGACGACAATGCCGTGAATGTGACGATGAACCAGACAAACTTCGTTATTGCGAACTTTGTAGCGATCGCCCTCTGACTTGCCGCTCACCAGAATTTCGACCGCGCCCGTGTCATCTGTTTCACCAAACGCGAAGGTATTTTTGCCGTGCGTTTCATCAAAGCTTCTACGAATCCGGTGAATCGCCACCTCACGCAGTTGCCCTTCGATCGCCTGCTTTGCCTGCTCATCTGCCACATCGATTATCTCAACACTGAGATTGCGATTAACCTGGGCTTTACCTCTGTAGACTTGGTCCCCTTGCTTTAGCTCGATGTCGGCTGTAAAACCAGGGAAATTTTTATCCCAGGTGTAGCGATTTTCGTAGGCAGCCTGAAACAATTCACGCGCTGTTTGTTCGGTCATCTAAAAACTCTCCTAGCATCAGTCTCTAGTCTAGGATAGCCATTCTTGACTGTGGAAAGCGGGTATCCCTACTTGAGGGCTGTCGTGCCGGTTGGCTGAGGAATCACTTTGGTCAGAATCGGGTACAGCACTGCCGCAATGATGATGCCGTTGACTGGAGCAATGCCAATGCCTGCCTTGCCGGTGAAGTAGGCGATCGCCGCTGCTATGACATAAGCTGCAATTCCCGCCCAGTTAAACGCAGGCTGCGGTTCATCCAGGGAAGGAAACTGACCACGACGATAGAGCCAATAGTCTGCCATGACTACGCCACCCACAGGTGGAATAAACGTACCTAGCAGAATTAAGAAGTTGATAAATTGAGAACTTTCGTAAATGCCGCCCCAGGCGAGGGCGAGGGCGATCGTGGCTCCGATCAACACAAAGAAAGTGCGTTTTTTGGTGCGAAACATGTGAGAGAAGGCGATCGAAAACGCATAGATAGTGTTGTCCTGTGTACTCCACATGTTGAGAAATAGCAGAATGAAGCCAGCCACCAGCAGCCCCTGACGTGCCATCACCATCACCATGTCAGAGTTCTGATAGACCAGAGCTGAAAAAGCACCACCAAAAACCACAAAGCCATTGGCAATAAAGAAAGCCGCCAGCGTGGAGAGCGTTGCTGTGCGAGGAGAGTCAGAAAATCGGCTCCAGTTGGTTGCTTGAGTGCCACCTGAGATAAACGTACCGACGATAATCGTCAGTGCTGCCCCAATACCCAACTCGCCTGAAGGCTGAACCGCCTGCAAGCCCTCAAAGCCGCCGATCTGGTTTGCTGAAATGGTCAAACTCCACAGCATCAAAATGATGATGGCGGGGACGGCAATGCGGCTATACCAGTCCATTGCTCGATAGCCAATGTAAGCAGTAATGCAAAAGAAATAGGTGAAAAATAAAATGATTAGCCAGTTCCACGATTCTGGTACACCTGCCAGCTGATTGAGCAAATCGGCAATGAGCCCTGAACCCCAGGCATACCAACCCACCTGTGTGAACCCTAGAAGGAAGTCAACCCAGCGAGAACCAACGCTGCCAAAGCTAAATCTCGCCATTAGTACTGTCGAAAGCCCCGTCTTAGAAGCAATGTAGGCCAGAGCAGCGGCATATCCACCCAAGATCAGGTTGCCAACAACCAGCAGACCAACCAAATCTGGGAAAAATCGAAAGGCTGGACCTACTAACCCTCCAGCAAAGAAGGTGCCTGAATAGAGGGTAAACCCCAGCAGCATGAAAGCCATTGAGAGGAAAGACTTTCGCGCATATAGGGGCACTGCAGTTAAGGGATAATCTTCTTCTGCCTGCGATTGGTCAACCGTTTGCGAATCCTGCGAGTTCGTCACACTCATAGCTGGCAAGCCCCTTTATGAGAATCTCATAGTTTTTTAGATGGGGCATATTCTCAGGCTTCTTGAGCAACGTGAACGGTATCATAGACCACCAGACACTATGAAGCTCCTTGGATATTAGTTTGTCCCGGAAAGATTTTGGTCAGACTGAGTTGCTGATCGGGGAAATGGGGAAGGGCGATCGCCATAAAACCACCTGCCGGAACTGCTTAGATCGTACCTTTGCTGAATCCCCCTACATGCCCTTGCGAAAAAACTGGCGCAGAATTTCGCTTGGTTTGCGGTCCCAGGTATCAATGTGTTCGTAAATTAGCTTCTCGTCAGTCAGCCGATAGCAAGACTGACCGTTAAAAAATATCTTTGCTTTCCAGGGCAGCCTCAAAGTTCCGCTTACTGTCCAATCTGCCAAGATGATGTTTTCTTCAGACTGATACACATCATGCAAATCAAAATACAGTTCTGTAAAAAATAGCTGACCGTGAAATCGCAGCGTCCAAAAGATAATTCGATAGTTAAACTTTCCCTTAAATCGACTAATCGGATCTTTGAAAAGAATATCTTGAGAATAAATATCGTAAGTAATATCTCGCTCAAACAACGTCGGCAAATCTTGCTTGAGCGTTTGAATGATGTGTTCGATCTGAGCCTGATCAGTTTCCGTTTTCAAAGCATTAACCTACTGTGGCTAACCTTAATTACAAGCATTATAAGTGTGAAATGCTTAAAGGTAATTGAATCCTCTCCCTTGAGGATCGTCTTAGCCTGCACCCATTCCTTCCTCAATCAGCTCTTGAGCATAACCATTATGTTCCCATGCACCTGTAATCAATCCAGCAATGCCTACAACGACGATGCCCATAGCTGGAATATGCTGCAATTTCTTAAACTCTTGAATTTGGAAGCAGCGACAGTCTCCAGTTGTTACTAAACGTGCCCAGTGTTCGCAGTTGAACCGGAACAGTTCGTATTGCCAGTGTTCGTGAAGTTGGTTGACAGAAATGTGTAACGCCTTTTTAATCTGCTCTTTCTCTAGGTGCTTCACCCATTTTGCAGGTTGAAAACGGCTCCAATCAACTTGCCAAATCGCTACTCTTCCTATGTCCTTTTGGCGATTGCAATAGATAGGCTCCCATGCCAAAGATTCTGAATCATTAAGTTGAACAGAATAGTGCAAAATACTGGGATTTTGAGAGTCACAACGATGCAACAAGCGTCCATATTTAGGGTGCGAAAAGTTTCCATCAATTAAGGAATGAAGTGACTGCATAATACTGGCTTGCAAAATATATCAATTAGCAAGGTTCCCAAATTAGTAGCCCTAGAAACAGCCCGTTTTAACGAGTGGTAAGGCGATCCGACTGGTGGCAGAGGTGGTGAGTACGAACTGGCAGGATGACTATGCCCGGAAGGTAGAGGAATATGCGCTGCTAGGAATCCCAGAATATTGGATTGCGGATTTTCGGGGCTTGGGTGGACTTGCGTTTATTGGAAAGCCAAAACAGCCTACTTTTACAGTCTGCCAATTGGTGAGTGGTGAGTACCAACAACAGCAATATCGGTTAGGGCAAGTGATCGCCTCACCCCTCTTGCCTGAGATAAATCTCAGCCTGAATGACATCATGCCCTGATTGATTTTTCAAATTCTTCTAGCGCTTGCGTAACTCTAACTGCTTTAGCGCGTTGAATGAATTGGGGAATCAGTTGGGCGATCGCCCCAGCAGGAAAGCGAAACCATAATTAATGTGTCATGAGTAGGGCGATCGCATCCACATCCGCTGCCATGACGGTATTTTAAGAAAAGCTGTGTTTGATGAACCGCATTTACGATGACGCTGACAGATTCCCAAAAGCGCAAAGCCAAAGCCCTCAAGCCGAGTAGTATCCGTCCTGCCAAAGAACTTTGTAGCGAGTGTGGGCTATGTGATACCTACTACATTCAGCATGTAAAAGAAGCCTGCGCTTTTCTGAATCAGCAGATTGGCGAGTTGGAAGAACAGACCCACGGGCGATCGCGCGATCTCGACAATCCTGATGACTGGTACTTTGGCGTAAGTCAGGGCATGATGGCAGCGCGAAAAACTGAGCCAATCGAAGGCGCGCAGTGGACGGGAATTGTGAGTTCGATCGCGATTCAAATGCTGAATCGGGGCATGGTCGAAGGCGTAGTTTGTGTGCAAAACACGAAAGAAGACCGCTTTCAGCCGATGCCCGTAATTGCTCGCACACCCGAAGAAATTTTGGCGGCACGGGTAAATAAGCCCACACTATCGCCCAATCTATCAGTACTGGAGCAAATTGAGCAGTCTGGGATGAAGCGACTCCTGGTAATTGGGGTAGGCTGTCAAATTCAAGCACTCCGGGCAGTTGAGAAAGAATTGGGCTTAGAAAAGCTTTATGTGTTGGGCACACCTTGCGTGGATAACGTCAATCGTGCCGGATTGCAGAAATTCCTGGAGACGACGAGCCGATCGCCCGAAACTGTTGTGCATTACGAATTCATGCAGGACTTTCGGGTGCATTTCAAGCACGAAGATGGCTCGGTCGAAACGGTGCCCTTTTTTGGACTGAAAACCAATCAGCTTAAGGATGTGTTTGCTCCGTCCTGTATGAGCTGTTTTGATTACGTCAATTCGTTGGCGGATTTAGTGGTTGGCTACATGGGCGCACCCTTTGGTTGGCAGTGGATTGTTGTGCGAAACGATCACGGACAGACGATGCTCGATCTGGTTTGGGACCAAATTGAGACGCAGCCTGTGATGAGTCAGGGCGATCGCCACAATGCTGTTCAGCAAAGCATTCCTGCTTACGATAAGGGAGTCACCCTGCCAATGTGGGCTGCCAAACTGATGGGTGTCGTAATCGAGAAGGTTGGGCCAAAAGGATTGGAATACGCCCGCTTCTCAATCGACTCTCACTTCACCCGCAATTACCTGTACGTCAAGCGCAATCACCCGGAGAAATTGGAGGCACACGTCCCAGACTACGCCAAGCAAATTGTGGGGCAATACGACTTACCTGATTCGTAAATTCGTAAGCTGGGTTAGCCTTAAACATTCTCTCAGCTAACCAGGAACGGCTGTAGGATAATAGCGATCAAACGTCAGAGCCACGGCACTGCCCTTTAAACATGACCGAAGCCCTATTCCGCATTGAAAATCTGCGAGTTGCCTATCCCAGTCATCGCAGTGGAAACGGTGCAGCAGCGACGGATCAAGATTCTGCTTCGGAACGTACCCCAGACTATTTCTCGACCCTTTGGGCGGTTGATGACGTGTCGCTAACGATTCAGCCGGGAGAGCGGTTGGGCTTGGTGGGTGAATCGGGCTGTGGCAAGTCAACCTTAGGACGAGCGGCAATGCGACTGCTGTCCGCTTCGACTCGCATAGAGGGCAAAGTTACGTTTGAGGGGCGATCGCTCTTCAACTTTTCCCCGGAAGAACTGCGGCGATTTCGCGGCGAAGCAGTCGCGCTAATTTTCCAAGACCCGATGACTCGCCTTGATCCGCTAATGACGATTGGCGATCACTGCGTTGAAACACTCCGCGCCCACCGTCCCCAGCTTTCCCAGCAGGCAGCAAAGACAGAGGCGATCGCCACCCTGGAAGCGGTCAAAATTCCCGCAAGCCGTTGGAATCAGTATCCGCACGAGTTTAGTGGCGGCATGAGACAGCGAGTGGCGATCGCCCTGGCCCTGTTGCTCAACCCCAAACTGATCGTCGCGGATGAACCGACCACCAGTCTGGATGTAACCGTTTCTGCTCAAATTTTGCGCGAACTTACCCGCCTTTGTCAGGAACGGCAGATGGGGCTGCTGCTGATTTCCCATGACCTGGCGATGATTGGCGAATATTGCGATCGCATTGCCGTGATGTATCGAGGCAAGGTTGTCGAAACCGGAGCCGCTCGAGCGGTTTTGCAAAATCCTCAGCATGAGTACACGCAGATGTTGCTGAAGGCAGCGCTGCATGTTCAGGCAGTTCCGACGGAGGGAAGTGGGGGGATAGCGGAATTGGGGAGTGAGAAGGAGCGTTCTAATGCAACAAAGTCAGGTGAGCCGCTGCTGCGATTGCAGGATTTGAAGCAGTACTACACGCTGGAGCAAAATTTTGTTGCCAAGCTGTTCTTCCCGGCTGAAGATCGCACGATTAAAGCGGTTGATGGGGTCAACCTGGAGCTTTATCCTAGTGAGATCTTGGGACTGGTTGGGGAGTCCGGTTGTGGCAAAAGCACGCTGTCTCGCACTATTCTGCAACTGATTCGCCCGACCGGTGGGCGGGTAGAGTTTCTAGGAAAGGATTTGACTGCTTTTTCTGGCGCTTCTATGCGGCACCAGCGACGACAGATTCAAATGATCTTTCAAGACCCCCATGCTTGCCTGAATCCTTCGATGACTGTAGGGCAGAGCATTGCTGATCCGCTCCTAATTCACCGCTTGGCAGATGCCACCGCTGCAAGGGAAAAAGTTTTGCAAATGCTGGAGCGGGTGGGGTTAACGCCAGCGACAGAATTTTACAATCGCTATCCGGGGGATCTTTCGGGCGGACAGCAGCAGCGGGTGGCGATCGCCCGTGCCCTGATCACCCAGCCCAAACTGCTGATTTGCGACGAACCGGTGAGTATGCTCGATGCCAGCGTGCAGGCGCAGGTGCTGGAACTGATGCTAGAACTCAAGCGCGAATTTGACCTGACTTACCTGTTCATTACCCATGACCTTTGGGTGGCAAGGTTTTTGTGCGATCGCATCGCCGTAATGAACGCAGGGCAGATCGTAGAACTGGGAGCCACCGCAAAAATCTTTTCTAACCCTCAACACCCCTACACCAAAACCCTCCTCGCGGCTGCGCCCTTATTGTCTCGATAGTTCGGCGGTCTGATGGCAATCCACAGACGATTCCGATAGGATTGCAATACTGGGTTAACACTCGCTCAAGTTCTATCGACGATCGCCAGCAAGTTTTTCTTCTGGTTCATGGCTTCATGTAGTATTTTTAAGAGTGTTTACTTCTGTTTTCGCCTTCATATCCCCCATTTCGCCTAAATAGCAGGCATAGCGTAGAGCCATTCATGTTTGGTTTAATCGGTCACCTCACCAGCCTAGAACACGCCCAATCCGTCGCTAGAGAACTTGGATATCCCGAATATGCCGACCAGGGATTAGATTTTTGGTGCAGCGCCCCACCTCAAATCGTTGACACCATCAAAGTCACTAGCGTCACAGGTCAACAAATTGAAGGTCGATACGTCGAATCCTGCTTTTTACCAGAAATGCTAGCGACTCGACGCATCAAAGCCGCCACTCGCAAAATCGTCAACGCGATGGCTCATGCCCAAAAGCACGGCATCAATATCACGGCTCTGGGCGGCTTTTCCTCAATCATCTTCGAGAATTTCAACCTCCAGCAGATTCGCCAGGTGCGAAATGTCAAGCTAGAGTTTGAACGTTTTACTACCGGAAACACTCACACGGCCTACATCATTTGCCGTCAGGTCGAGCAAGCTTCCCAAAAGCTAGGAATTGAACTTTCCAAAGCAACGGTTGCGGTTTGCGGGGCAACAGGAGACATCGGCAGCGCCATCTGCCGCTGGCTCGATGCCCGTACTGACGTAGCCGAGCTGCTGTTAGTCGCCCGCAACCAGGAACGATTACAGGTTCTTCAGGAAGAGTTGGGGCGCGGCAAGATCATGAGTCTGGATGAAGCGTTGCCCCAGGCGGACATTGTCGTTTGGGTTGCCAGCATGCCCAAAGGCGTGGAGATTGATCCCACCACGCTAAAGCAGCCTTGCTTGCTGATTGACGGCGGTTATCCCAAAAACCTGGCAAACTTGCTCCAGCATCCCGGCGTACACGTCTTGAACGGCGGAATCGTCGAACACTCCCTGGACATCGACTGGCGAATCATGAGCATCGTCAACATGGACGTGCCGGCTCGCCAACTCTTTGCCTGCTTTGCTGAATCTATGCTGCTGGAATTTGAAAAGCTCTATACCAATTTCTCCTGGGGCCGCAATCAGATTACGCTAGAAAAGATGGACTTGATCGGTCAGGTATCGGTCAAGCACGGATTTCGTCCTCTGCTAGTTTGAGGGGCTAGGGGTTGGGGCAAGGGGCAAGGGGAAGTTGGTAAGTAGGAAAGTAATTTTTCCTCTTGGATGTCCTCTTGTTTCCCTAGCTCTAGCTTGGGAACGAGCAAAACGAGCAAACCGGAAACTGGGGATGGAACAAACCCCTAACCCCAGTCCCCAGCCCCTTCACCTTTAATCCCCCAGTTCCTAAATCCTAACCCCCTTATGGCAACTCCTGAACGTAGACCTGTCCTGCTTGATTTTGAGAAGCCTCTGGTGAAGTTAGAGGCAGATATTATCCGTGTGCGTGAACTAGCAGAGGAAAATAACGTCGATCTCTCTGATCAAATTCGTCTGCTTGAGTCCCGTGCCGTGCAGCTTCGTCAAGAAATTTTTAATAGTTTGTCTCCAGCGCAGCGGCTTCAGGTCGCTCGCCATCCTCGCCGTCCCAGTACGTTGGACTACATTCAGGCGATGAGCGATGACTGGCTGGAGTTGCATGGCGATCGCCTGACAGGCACAGATGATCCGGCTCTGGTAGGTGGCGTTGCTCGGCTAGATGGCCGTCCGGTGGTGATGTTAGGGCACCAGAAGGGCAGAGACACCAAAGACAACGTCATGCGAAACTTTGGCATGGCTTCTCCGGGTGGCTACCGCAAGGCTATGCGGCTGATGAATCACGCAAACCGCTTTGGCATGCCGATTATCACCTTTATTGACACCCCCGGAGCATTTCCTGGACCAGAGGGAGAAAGACTGGGGCAGGGAGAAGCGATCGCCTACAACTTACGGGAAATGTTCCGTTTAGATGTGCCGATTCTCTGTACGGTGATTGGCGAAGGTGGTTCTGGTGGTGCATTGGGTGTGGGTGTGGGCGATCGCCTGCTGATGTTTGAGCATTCTGTTTACACCGTTGCCAGTCCTGAAGCATGTGCTGCAATTTTGTGGAAAGACGCTGCAAAAGCTCCTCAAGCGGCTGAAGCACTGCGAATCACTGCACTGGACTTAAAGAATCTGGGCATTCTAGATGAGCTGTTACCAGAACCTATTGGCGGAGCTCATGCCGACCCATTGAAGACTACCGAAACGCTCAAGCAAGCATTGCTTAATCATTTGGCGGAGCTAAGCCAGATGACTCCACAGCAGCGGCGAGATTTGCGCTATCAAAAGTTTCGCAGTATCGGTATGTTTACCGAGATTCCAGCATAGAGGTGAAGGCGATCGCTCCTGCTGGGATCGCTAGTGTTATAATCTCTTAAGAAACATTTGTTCACATTTACTGCACTAGGCGATCGGTGCGCTGCTTAGAGCGTTAGATTGCTTGGAGCTTGAACTGGTTGTTATTGTTTTTTAACCTTATGCTCTTTTGCGTATGCTCCCCTGTTGAAACCGCAGGTAGCCGCTTCAAACGTGCCGATTCGGCGACGATTTGGAGAGAGTTGACGCTGTTTGGTCAGCCTTGTTGTCTTTAACCTTTTGTTTTTAGTATCAGTTTCAACTTTGTAGCGTTGGTTTTAACGCGATCGCCAATCCTTCACCTTACTGCTTTGGGACATCAAACAGTCCCATCAGCCCCGTAGGTCGGCGCACTGGCTCAATCGGCTGAGAATTTTGGAAATTTCATGACTCTTGATCTAAAACACCGTGCCCTAATTACTGGGGCAAGCAGTGGAATTGGCAAAGCCACTGCCCTGTCCTTTGCAAAAGCTGGAATCGATCTAGTTTTGGTCAGCCGCAATCAGTCCAGGCTAGACGCGGTCGCCGCAGAAGCGAGGCAGATAGGTGTAGAGGTACAGGTTTGTCCTGTGGACTTGGCAGCGATCGCCCAGGTCAAAGCCGAAATTAGCCGCATTGCAGAGCGCCATGGCCCAATCAACATTTTGATCAACAGCGCCGGAGTAGGCTATACCGGCGGCATTTTAGAAACTTCCCTGGAAGACTGGCAGCAGGTCTTAACGCTGAATTTGACCAGTGTTTTGCAGTGCATTCAGGCGGTTCTGCCAGGGATGCGCGATCGCCACTCAGGAACGATCGTTAACGTTGCCTCAATTGCTGCCTACCAGGCTTTTCCCAACTGGGGCGCGTACAACGTCAGCAAGGCAGGATTGCTTGCCCTCTCTAAAACCTTGGCAGCTGAAGAGCGATCGAATGGCATTCGAGTAGTCACCGTTTCCCCCGGTGCGGTCAACACCGCCTTGTGGGATACCGACTTCGTTCATGCTGATTTCGATCGTTCCAAAATGCTCACCCCTGAAACGGTTGCCGAGTCTATTTTGCATACAGTTTTGCTACCCACCCAGGCAGTCATCGAAGAGCTGACACTGATGCCCAGTGCTGGAGCGCTGTAGTCCCCTTCTACAGTGACTCTACTGCTTGATTTACAGTTCATCCAAGATCATCTCAAACCACTATGACTATCGTTTCTTCTAACGGTTACACCAGTAACGACGCTCCGATCGAGCCCGATTCCTCAATTGAGGCAGATACAGCCTCTCGGCTGCCAATTCGTCCTGACCGCAACACTGCCAGGGGGCAGACGGTCAAGCCCCAACAGCCAACGCCAGACACCCAAGAGCAAATGATGTCAGCGGTGCGAGACTTGTTGATAGGTGTAGGCGAAGATCCAGAGCGGGAAGGGCTGCTGAAAACGCCCAAACGGGTTGCAGAAGCGATGCAGTTTCTCACTGGTGGCTACCATCAATCTTTAGAAGAATTGGTTAATGGTGCCATTTTTGATGAAGGGCACAATGAAATGGTGTTGGTGCGAGACATCAACGTGTTTAGCCTGTGCGAACACCACATGCTGCCTTTTATGGGGAAAGCTCATGTCGCCTACATTCCCAACGAAAAGGTTGTGGGCTTGAGTAAACTTGCCCGAATTGTCGAAATGTATGCTCGCCGCTTGCAGGTACAGGAGCGTTTGACTCGGCAGATTGCTGAAGCCATTCAAATCATTCTGGAGCCACGCGGCGTAGCGGTTGTAATGGAAGCTAGCCACATGTGCATGGTGATGCGCGGCGTGCAAAAACCAGGTTCCTGGACAGTCACCAGCGCAATGGTTGGCGTATTCCAGGATGATCACAAAACCCGTGAAGAGTTCCTCAGCCTGATCCGCCATCAGCCTGCTTTCTTCTAATACCAATCTTTAAGGCTAGATGTTTTGAAAGGTGCCCCGCGAACACGGGGCACCTTTCAAAACATCTAGCCTCATGTAGAAAGCTTCACCTAATCTACCGGCTAAAGCTTCTTGAAGTATCTGGCGATCGGTAACTGCCTAAAGCCGACTTTCTCGTAAGTGTAACGGGCTGGAGCATGACCTGGATCGCCTCCCGTTTCGACCATGGCGATCGCCATTCCAGCGTCTTTCATCCAGGCAAGAGCAAATTCTATCAGAGCAGTGCCAATGCCTTGACTTTGAAAGTCTGGATCGACAGCAATCATGTAGATTTCACCCATGTTGTCCTCTGAGTGTAGTTTCACAGCTACAAAACCCACCGTGGAATCGGCATCGATCGCAACCCATACGTTTGTGTCTTCGGCAGCGCAAACATCTTCGACAGCTTTTTGCTGACTTACACGCCAACTGTCGGGATAGAACACGCGGTACACCTCAGCATCTAAAGCGTTTTGAATCGAATCAAAGACTGGCTCCCATGCTCGAAGCGAAAGCTGAATAACCGCATCAAGTTGATTAGGGGCGTATGGTTCAATTTGCATTCTCCTATGAACCCCAAATTAACGGCACGAACTACATCAAACTACAGTATGCTACAAGCTTTGGTAGTTTAGCTCTGTCACCACGCAGATAGTGAGTTTGCTGGCATAGCTTGCTTGAGCTAATACGAATCGGTTTTGTAAAGAAGCACGATTTGGTGTAGATACTGTGCATGTAGGTTGAAGTCAAGCAGGTTGAGGAGTTATGTCAGTTTGGGGTCAAAGGGCTTCTGCGAATGCAAGACCCCGAAGACCCAACGAATGACCTTGTGC